>NZ_WWSA01000006.1:0-94228 GCF_009875615.1 Dorea sp. BIOML-A1 | reverse complement strand
GTTTCTTATGGTATGGAACCTGAACAAGAAGCCTTATCTATTGTTTCCTTCAAGGACTGAGAGGCCGCTTCCCCGTTAATAAATTAAATTCCCAATTCAATTCCTTGCAGTTCCTTCTGCATCTCCCGAAAGAATTCCGACGTATGCCACCCATCCATCGCCGCATGGGCAATCGTAAGCGTCAGCGGAAGTGTCAGTTTCCCGTTATCTTCTGTATATTTACCGAATGTAATGATCGGAAACAGCGGCACATGATCAGATGCTGTCGATGCCGCATATCCGATGTAATCCATCCATGGCACGCAGGAAATACAGTAAAAGTTCGCCGGCTGTCCGGCTTTTGCCTTGACGCCTCTGACCTTCTTTGCGGCTTCTATGTCCGCTTCTATTCTCTTATAGAAAGTCGCAAAGTCATCATCGTATTCGCTCCAGCAGTCAGAAAATGTGTGATCTTCTTTGTGGAAGATCGTATAATTCGGGTGTACAACATCCCACACTCCCGGATTGCCTTCTTCGTCCGTCATCATCTTCATAAATGGCAAGCGGTTCACAACATTTGACGTACACCAGATAAAGGCTGCATAGAAATGCACCCCCAAGCGGTCACATTCTGCTCTTAATCTTGTTACATCCAGGCGTGCTGTCATACTGTAGTTTACTTTTAATTTTTCGGTATAATACTTGTAGTGATCCTGGCGCGGCCAGGTTGACTGATCGATTTTTCTATATGGTGGAAGACTCATAATGTCACCTCTTATTTCTTATTTCACCCCAGAAAGATTCCCCATCTCCCCGGTAGGTACTTCCAAGAGCTTCCGCGATCGTCGCCGCCATATCTGCAAACCCTTTTCTGGTATGCAGGTTTATTCCCGCTTTGATCTCTTTTCCATATATGAGGCAAGGCACATATTCCCTCGTATGATCTGTTCCGATATATCCGGGATCACAGCCATGGTCTGCCGTGATCATCAGCATATCATCATCCCGCATATTCGCAAGGAACTCTCCCAGCTGTTCATCAAATTGCGTCAATGCTCCTGCATATCCTGCAATATCACGCCGGTGTCCATAGATCATATCCCCATCTACTAAGTTCACATAGCAAAGTCCATCGAACTCTTTCTTCTGTATCTCGATCGTCTTTTCCATATTCTTTTCATTTCCCTGATTCGGGTAGGTCTCCGTCACTCCCTGCCCTTCAAAGATATCATAGATCTTTCCGACACCGATCACATCTTTTCCTTCTGCTTTTAATGCATCCAACACCGTCTGTCTCGGCGGTGCAAGTGAAAAGTCATGCCGTCTGATTGTCCGTTCGTAATTTGGCCATGTTCCGATAAATGGTCTTGCGATCACCCTTCCGACTCCGAGATCTCCAGTCAGCATCTCTCTGGCAATCTTACAGTATTCATATAACTGCTCTACCGGAATTATCTCCTCGTGCGCTGCAATCTGGCATACACTGTCCGCAGATGTATACACAATCAATGCTCCTGTCTCTTCCTGCTCCCGGCCATAATCATGAATGACCTGTGTCCCCGAATACGGCAGATTACACAAAATCTTTCTTCCCGTCCTTTTTGAAAATTCCTCTATGAATACTTTCGGAAATCCGTCCGGGAATTTCGGAAGCGGATCCGGTGTTACGATACCCGCCATTTCCCAGTGTCCGGTCGTCGTATCCTTTCCACAGGATAATTCCTGCATTCTTGCAAAACTTCCGGTCGGCTTCTCTGTACTTTTTGCATATTCCATACCATCGATCTGGTAGATTCCGATCTTTTCCATATTCGGAATATGAAGTTTCCCGCTGTCATAGCAACTCTTCCATGTATTACTTCCGATATCACCAAATTTATCCGCATCCGGTGCTTCACCGATGCCTGCACTGTCCAATACGATCCAGAAAATACGTTTCATAGAATCAGTCCTTTCGGTCTTTTTCTTTTATTATAAGTCTATATAAGAAGACTGTGCAAGATACATGAATCCATAATTTGTTATTCTCACTAATAAAATCGCGCCTTTAAATTATCCATTAGTAAGTAAATATATATTGTATTTTTCGTTGTTAATTGTTATAATCATATCACGGGTGCTACCAAAACGGTAGGCGGTTAGTCCTTCTGCAGAGGGACTGTGCCCCTCTGATTACATAGAAACCTGAAAAGGAATTCACTGGAAAGGAGGGCTAAGCCAATGAGTATTATGGATTTTTTAGCTATCATCAGTTTCGGCTTATCATGCTTCAGCATCGGATACACTATTGGTAAGGATAATCATAAGACACAAAAATAGCCGCCCACAGTCTGGTAAACTAAGCGACTATTTTTACTAAATTATTATCGGGCTAACCGTCTATCGGTAGCACTCTTTTTCTATAACTATACTAACATCATCTTATGAATATGTCAAAAGATTTTTCAACAATAAATCTACTCTACTACTGATTTTCTTACATTCACCTTCGTACGCTCTTCCCGGTCGAAGAATTTCTTAGTTTCGCTGATAACCACTTTTCGAAGTCCAAGTAATGCGATCAGATTCGGAATGATCATCAGCGCATTGGTAATATCCGCCATCAGCCAGATTGGTTCCAGTGTCAGGAACGGCGCTGTTGCAATTGCCAGAATATAAACGATCTTAAAAATCTTGATACTTCCTGTCTTTCCGGTGAGATACAGCACACATCTTTCTCCATAATAGTTCCATCCGAGGATCGTAGTAAATGAGAAGAAGATAATTCCTACTGCTACCAGATACATACCAATATTAAACGGAAGTCCGGCATTATATGCCTTTGTAACCAGAACACTTCCGCTTAAATCAGTTTTATCAAGCAGGCCGCTTGAGATTACAACCAGTCCTGTCATAGAACATGTCAGAATTGTGGTGAAAAATACACTTGTCATTGAAATCAACCCCTGCTTTACACAGGAATCTGTCTTTGCTGCTGCCGCCACGATTGGTGAACTTCCAAGCCCAGCCTCATTCGTGTATACACCTCTTGCCACACCGGTTCTCATAGCTGTCATGAAAGAGACCACAGCCGTTCCTGCTGCTCCTCCAAGTGCAGATTCCTTAGAAAATGCGCAGGAAAATATCTCTGCAAATGCTCCCGGAATTGCGGAATGGTTCACGATCAGAATCACCATTGAACCACCAATGAAAGAAATTGCCATAAATGGAACAACAAACTGTGCAACTTTCGAGATTGCCTGAATTCCGCCAAGTGTTACAACTGCTGTTAATACAGTAACAATAATTCCAATAACAATGACCGGAATATGGAATGAATCATGCACCGACTCTGTAATCGCATTTACCTGTGGAAAGGTACCACATCCAAGAAGTGCTGTTACAACTCCGAAAAATGCAAAGATTTTTGCCAGCCATTTGAATTTATCTCCCATTCCATTCTCGATATAATACATCGGTCCTCCGGCGATTTCACCTTTTTCATCTTTTACACGGAATTTTACAGCCAGAAGTGCCTCAGCATATTTTGTTGTCATTCCAAGAAGCGCAGATACCCACATCCAGAACATCGCTCCAGGTCCACCGATACGAAGAGCTGTTGCCACACCTACGATACTTCCGGTTCCGATATCGGCAGCCAGTGTTGTGCAAAGTGTTGCAAACGGAGATACATCGCCTGCCCCTTCTTCTTTTTCAAAAATACTTTTCAGTGCCCTTGGAAATTTACATATCTGTATTCCTCGTAATTTATATGTAAAATACAGACCAGTTCCCATCAGAAGCACCAATGTCGGCGGTCCCCAGACAAATGTCTGAATTGTTTCCAGTAACTTCATAAATGTTTCCATTTTTTTCCTCCCAGTTGTTAAATTCCTGTCAATAAATAGTCATTTTTTTGGCAACGGATGAATACATCCGTTGCCGTTATGAAAAGTTTATCAGTTACATTTTTAGCTGTTATATTTTTCTTTATCCAGCTCTTTTTCTTTCGCATTTACGATTACGTTTACTGTGGCATCACCGATAACGTTCAGTGGCAGGAGTGCCATTTCTACCGGACGGTTGATTGCAACAACCAATGCGTAAGCGATCATACATGCATCAGATGTCCATCCAAGTCCTGAAAGGATCGTTACGATCAGTGTAGTACCTGCGATTGGAATAGCAGGACATCCCATAGCTGCACAGATTGATAAGAATGCGATCGTTGCGAGGTTGGCAGGTGTTACATCAATTCCTGCACTTGTTGCAATAAATGTTGCTGCGAACATATGCATAACAGTTGTTCCGTTCATGTTGATCGTCATTCCTGTCGGTAATACGAAACTTGTAATCTCTTCACTGCATCCAAGTTCATCAATACATGTCCTTGTATTGAGCGGCAGACATGCTGCTGATGAGTTTGTTGAAAATCCGAACACACCGACCTTCGCAATTTTCTTGATAAACTGAATTGGATTCATCTTTGTTGTTACCCAGATACCGATAGGATAAATTGTAACAACCAATACGAATAAGGTTACCATTGCAGCTACGATATAAGCAGCAGCCGGTGCAAGGTACTCTGTTCCGTAAATTGCAAATGTTCTTGAGATCAGGCAGAAAATTGCAACTGGACCAACTTTGTTGATTAAGAATGTAAGGTATAACTGAATGATTTCGTTGACACTTTCCAGCACTTTCTTCAGTGGGTCAGCTTTTTCTCCCAGTGCATTCATGCAAAGTCCAATGATAATTGCTACTACTACAACTGCCAGAATACTGTTGTTGCTGCTAAATGCGGCAGCAATATTGGACGGTACTGCATTTACAATTGTTGCCAGTGGGTTAAATGCATCCAGTGTTGCTGCATCTGTAACTGCCTCACTTGGAAGTGTTACGTTGAAAAATCCTGCTGATTTTACCGCATATGCAACGATACCGGCTAAAAATGCACCACATACATAGAACAGAAAGAATCCGATCAGTGTACGTCCTGCAATTCTTCCAAGCTTTGTGGAACTTGAAATACTGCACATCGCAAGGCTGAGGGATACTAATACAAGTGGTACGATCGCAAGCTGTAATCCTCTCATAAATAACTGGCCTATAATGTAGAAAAGACCAATTGCACTAACACCATCTTCTGCCGTAATGTCCTGGAACAGGATCTTGTTGAGTATCGTCCATGCACCCTCATTACCAGAAGAGATCAACTGCTCTCTTAATAAAAGAAAAGCAATTCCCACCACCAGGCCGCCGACAAGAGCGATCATCATTTTCTTTACAACCGACATTGGCTGTTTTTTCGTTGTGTTACTCATTGTTGTTCTACTCCTTTTCCTTTTTGTTTGTTTTCATTAGAATTTACTAATTTTTTCTATAAACCGCGCGTTTATTTATGAACTACATACAATGTAACATGGATGCGGTCGTAAGTAAAATTAATTATTTGTCTATAAAATATCAATATCTTTTATATTATCTATATTATCAAATATTAATATCGTTAATATTATACAGCAACATTATTCATTTCTCTTTTCACAACAACATTGATATAATAAAGACAACCAATAGATTCAAGCCAATAAGGAGGAAAAATTATGGCTACTAAATATGGGGAATTATTTTCAGATGAATATCAGAAAAGCTTAAAAGAACAGTTTTGTTATGCCGATACAGATCCGGATTATGGAGACCGGCTCTTCTTTGAGAACTCCGGCGGATCTCTCAGACTCAGAGCTGCTGTAGAAGCCAAAGCCGGACTGGAAGAATATCCAGACTGTCCGGAACGTGTACGTGGAAAAGGATATGATCTTTCTTATTATGTGAGTGAAGGAACAAAAGAAATCCTTGAAGTTGTGTTTGGTGCAAAGAGTGGTGCTCTTATCACTGAACTTTCTGCTTCCCAGACAATGTTCCATGCTGTCGGAACAATCATGGAAAATGTTAAATGGGGAAAAAATGCAGTTACATCTGCACTGGAACATCCGTCTGCTCATGATGCGGTAGAATACTACTGTAAGCAGACAGGAAGAGAATTCCGTGAAGTTCCTGCAAATCAGACAACCGGTGGTCTTGATCCTGATACGATTATGCAGTACGTAGACAAAGACACCGTTTTATTAAGCATCATGGCTGCTTCCAACATTTCCGGAAATATCATGGATATCAAGGAAATTGCAAGACGTGCCAAAGAGATCAATCCTGACATCTACATTGTAAGTGACGCAGTACAGCACGCACCACATGCCGTTATAGATGTTGAAGACTGGGGTGTAGATGTATCCAACTTCGCACCTTACAAATTCTTTGGTGTACGTGGATGTGGATACTGTTATGTATCTGACCGTGTTGCGAGCATGACGCACAGAAAACTCACATGTAAAGCTCCTGATGTATGGGCTCTCGGAACTCCTACACCTGGTAACTTCGCATCTATGATGGCAGTCATCGATTATGTATGCGATATTGCAAAACATTTCCTTGGAGACAAAGCTGAAGGAATGAGCAAACGTGAGCTCTATGTAGAAGGTATGAACAGAATCCATCTGCAGGAAAGAGGACTTCTCTACCGTATGCTGGAAGGAACAGAAGATGTTCCTGGTCTTCGTCATATTCCTGATGTTGAAGTATATGTAGACATGGAAGACCTTACATACAAAGATCTGATCATTGCTATGGGTATCAAGGGTATTGAATATGCAGACTGTGCTCAGAAATATATGGAACACGGCGTGACGATCTTCGAACGTGTGAAGAGCAGTCCTTATTCAAAACGTATCGTAGAAACACTCGGACTTGACGGAGCACTCCGTGTATCTCCTCTTCACTGCCATGGCAGAGATGACGTAGACAAGTTCTTAAAGATCACAAAGGACATTGCAGAAGGGAAATAAACTCCATTCCTCATCTTTTGAATAGCGAGAAGCTGTTATCTGACAGCTTCTCTTTTTTTGTATATAAATATCCGGGAAGTATACCAAAGAAAGCCTTTCACAGAGTTTTGATAACTTTGTGAAAGGCTTTCCTTTATCATATTTATTCTATTTGTTTACCTGGTTTACTGTATTTCCCTCAAGGAAGGCTTTAATATTATCTACTGTGATATCCATGATTCTCTGTCTTGATGCCTGAGCTGCCCATGAAATATGTGGAGTGATGATACAGTTCTTAGCTGTTAACAGTGGATTATCACCTTTGATCGGCTCTGTAGACACAACATCAAGTCCTGCTGCGTATACCTTACCGCTGTTCAGTGCATCTGCCAGATCCTGCTCTACAACAAGCTGTCCACGGCTGTTATTGATGAGGATTACACCGTCTTTCATCTTGGCGATGTTCTCTTTGTTGATTATTCCTTCTGTAGCCGGGAATAACGGGCAGTGAAGGAAGATCACATCAGAACGGGCAAATAACTCATCTAATGACACATATTCAGCCAGTTTCTTTCCTGCTTCGCTTTCATGTGCATCATATGCGATTACTTCCATGTCTAATGCATTCAGAAGTTTTGCTGTAGCCTGTCCGATTCTTCCAAGTCCGATGATTCCGGCTGTCTTTCCATAGAGCTCGATCATTGGATAATCCCAGAAACACCAGTCAGGATTGTTCTCCCATTTTCCTTCTTTTACACATTCGTCGTGATGTCCGTAATGTGAACAGATTTCAAGGAGAAGTCCGAGTGCATACTGTCCTACGATCTGTGTTCCGTATGTAGGTACATTTACCACCGGAATGCCTTTTTCTTTTGCGTACGCATAATCAACAACATTGTATCCTGTTGCAAGAACAGCAATCAGTTTGATATTTTCACATTTATCCATTGTTTCTTTGGAAATAGGAGTTTTGTTGATCACTACAATCTCTGCATCTCCGATACGCTCTGCGATTAATGGCGACTCTTCATAAGAAGTTCTGTCATAGACTTCTACTTCTCCTAATTCTTTTAATGCGTCCCAGCTTAAATCTCCAGGATTCTCTGTGTAACCGTCTAATACTACAATTTTCATAACATTTCTCACCTTTCTCTTTTATTAGCATTTTGTTTTATTTCATTTCCATGTGCAATCCTGCATGACCATCACTTGAATGGCACTTACGCATTCAGTTTTTCATCCAGTGCCTTCATCGACTCCAGTTCTCTGATATAAAGATCCTGGGCCAGATCCAGACTTACATTGACAAAACGTACTTTCTGTCCCGGCTGTGCCTGTGCAATCTTTGCAAGATCCACGGAAATTACTGTTCCTATCTTGGCATATCCTCCGGTGCTCTGTCTGTCCGATAACATAATGATCGGCTTTCCATTCGTTGGCACCTGGATGGATCCGACGGAAATACCATCTGTATTGATATTACCATCTCCGACATGTTCGATCGGCTCCCGTTCGATACGACAGCCCATACGGTCAAATTCATTGGTGATCACACCACTGTTCCAAAATAAGCTCTTTACTCCTGCTTCTGTAAATTCATCATCCTGTGGTCCCAGTACCACACGAAGAACGATCTCTTTCTTTGGATATACACTTGCCGGTACTTTTCTTGCTTCCATATTCGGAAGTATTGTCTTCGCTGAGACAAATCCAATCTCATCACTTTTTTCAAGTTTTCGTCCCTTTACTCCTCCAAGATGATTACGAAGCAGTGTTGATTTACTTCCCATCACGATCGGAATATCCAGACCGCCTGCAAATGCAATATATCCGCGGCATCCATTTCTTGCTCCTGCGAAGGAAAGCGTCTGTCCTTCTTTCACCAGAACCGCCCGATACATCGGAAATTCATTGCCGTCAAGCATCGGAGTCAGATCTCCGCCCGTCACTGCAATGATATTATCACTGGTAAACTTTAATGTCGGACCGATAAATGTCATCTCCAGTGCGCCTTCTCCCATATCGTTTCCTACCAGTATATTGGCGATGTGAAACGAATGATTATCCATGGCTCCTGATGTAGATACTCCGAATGCCTGATATCCGAATCTTCCTTCATCCTGTACAGTCGTCAGGATTCCACCATTTTCAACTATTATTCCCATATCATGACCTCCGATTCTATGCGTTACCTTCCGGTGTATATGTCTTCACCTTATATGTACCTTTTTCCACATCTCTGCGGATCTTGTCGTATTCCGACTTCGTTACCGGCACATGTTTTACCCAGTCACCGGCATGTACCAGGAATGGATCTTCGTTATCAAAGTTACAGATATCCAGCGGCGTGCTTCCGATAATATTCCATCCACATGGCTGTTCAAACGGAATAAAATCAGACAGATTCTGCTGTACAACAATGGATCTTGCCGGAATCTTTACTCTCGGTGATTCTCTTCTCTTGAACCCGAACGGCTCATCAAATCTTGCCATATATGGGTGTCCCGGTGCAAATCCCAACATATATACATAGTATTCATGTTCGGAATGCTTTCTTATGATTTCTTCTACGGTTGTATGCTCCAGCTCTGCACAATATTCCAGATCCGGTCCGGTCTCACCGCCATAGTATACCGGCACTTCTTTTACTACTTTTTTCTTACTACTGTTGTCGACTGCATGCATATTATCAAGTCTTTTCTCCAGTTCTTTCACCAGTTTCCCATACCGGATCACCTCCGGACGGTAGTGAATGATCAGTGCACAGTATGTAGGAACTGTCTCGATCATGCCTTCGATCGGATCTTCTTTCAACTTCTCATCCAGCATACGTACTTTTGCATTCGTCTCAAGGCAGATTGTTTTCCCAAACTCTACGGAAACCGCCCGGTCTCCCGCTGTAAGAAATCTTACCTCCATTTTCATACCTCCATTTTGTATGGAGAAAGGCCTGTCCCATGTTCTGACAGACCTTTCTGCATATCATTTCTTATCGTTCGTCACTTTAGATTCATTATAACATATACTAATATTTCTAATATACAGTTATCTGCTAGTCCACAAATTCGAATCCAACTTTTTCCAGGGAATCCTGTACCCATGGGCGAGGCCATTCACCACGATTTATAATTCCGTCCAGCTGATTTTCTTCCCCTTCATGATAAGCTTTTGCAATTTTAGCAAGCTCTTCCGCATTCTTTGGATCTATTGCGATCAGTCCATCGGAATCACCAACAAGGATATCTCCCGGATTGATAATAATTCCTCCAAAGGAAACTGGGAAATTCATCTCTCCAGGACCGTTCTTATACGGTCCGTTTGGTGTAATCCCCTTTGCATACACAGGAAAGTCCATCTGGCTGAGTGTATAGCTGTCACGCACACATCCGTCAATGATGATACCTGCAAGTCCGCGCTTCTTTGCGTAATTGCTCATAATCTCACCACATAGTGCACGGCTCATACTTCCTTTGTTTGCAAGTACAATAACGTCTCCAGGCTGTGCCATATCAAGTGCTGCATGGAACAGAAGGTTATCTCCTGCCGGTGCGTTTACTGTGAATGCCGTTCCAAGAAGACGTGCCTTAGGATTTAACGGGAAAATACTTGCATCTACCGCTGCGATTCTTCCGCAATTATCGTCAATATTAGCAACCGGAATTCCACGGAATGCCTCAACCAACTCCTTTGCCGGTCTTTCAAAATTCCTTCTGATTCTACATCCTGCTGACATATAAAAACCTCTTTTCTTTTATTCTGATTTCATCATAGCACACAAGTTACTGATTGAAAAACGAATAATTTCTCTGTATAATATAAACAACTTTTATATTCAGAATAACTGCAAACTATGAAATATAAATAACAAATGAACGAGGAGGAATAGCATGAATCTCGCTGAAATTGAAACATTTTTAACGATTGTCAACACCAAAAGTATTACAAAAACCGCAGATCTCTTATTTCTTTCCCAGCCTACGGTAAGCCACCGGTTAACTTCTTTGGAAAACGAGCTCGGATTTTCTCTGGTCATCCGCAACAAAGGTCACAAGCAGGTCGAGCTCACCCCAAAGGGAATGGATTTTATCATCCTCGCCGAACGCTGGATGTCTCTTTGGAAAGAAACACTTGAACTACAGCATAATCAGGAACAGTTGCTGCTGAATATCGGCTGCACCGATAGTCTGAACATTGCCGTATTTATCCCACTGTATGACAAGATCCTTATAGATTATCCACATCTGGATCTGAGCATTCAGTCACATCATTCTTCCGAATTATACGGTATGCTTAGTGAACATAATATAGATATTGGCTTTGTATATCACCAGCTTCATTACAAAAACATTATTTCAGAAAAATTATTTGAAGAAAAACTTTATCTGGTACAGTCCGAACATCCGACTGTTGAGAAACCGATCGTACATACAGATGAACTGGATCCAACAAAAGAATTGTTCTTAAGTTGGGATGACAATTTTCAAATCTGGCACGACCGCTGGCTTTCTTCCGTATCCAGACCACATATTTCTGCGGATACGATCACATTGCTCGACCGTCTCTGGAAAAATGCAGATACCTGGATGATTGCACCGGAATCTGTCATCCATGAACTTTCCCGGTACCGCAAAGTATATGTGAGTGAGCTGAAGAATCCGGCTCCAAACCGCATCTGCTATAAGATCAAACACAAATATCCAAAAACTACCAGCAAACGCGCTGTTGAGCTTTTTGAAGAGATTCTGGAACAGCTTCTTCATCTTGAACGCAAGGAGATCCCGATTGGTGAAATATGGGGCGGACAGTAACTGTATCCATATTTTCCTGTTTCATCGAAAAAGCAGTATCTGACAGACAGATACTGCTTCTTCCTTTTGGATACGTTATACAATATTAATTGGTAGTGTCAAATTAATTTTTCTATTTTTATCTGGCTTTCAGTTCTGCAACTGCTTCTCTGATTCTCTTAGCTGCTTCCTGAAGGTCTTCATAACTGCATGCATAAGAAATTCTCAGATATCCTTCCCCTTCAGATCCAAATGCCGATCCCGGAACCAGTGCTACTTTGGCATGTTCAAGTAGATATTCTGCAACTTCCATTGATGTCATTCCCAGACTCTTTACATTTACAAAAATGTAGAATGCTCCCTGTGGGTTATTGCAGCTGATACCATCAATATCATTCAATGCTTTTACCATGAAATCTTTTCTTCTCTGATACTCCTGCCTCATTGCTTCTACATCATCTGCACATTCATTCAGTGCGACAATTGCTGCATCCTGTACAAATGAAGAAGCACATGTGATCGTATACTGATGTACTCTGACACATGCAGAGATAATACCTTCTGGAGCACACATATATCCCAGGCGCCATCCGGTCATAGAATATGCTTTTGAAAATCCTCCAAGTGTGATTGTTCTCTCTTTCATCCCCGGGATGGAAGCAATGCTGACATGCTCTGCACCATCGTACACCAGCTGACTGTAAATCTCATCCGATACGACCAGAAGATCATTACGGATTGCGATCTCACTTAATTTTTCCAGTGTCTTTCTTGAGAAGATACCGCCGGTCGGGTTACTTGGATTAACCACTACGATCATCTTGGTTTTCTCAGTAATTTTAGATTCCAGTTCTTCAAAATCTATCTGATAATCATTTTCTTCTTTCAGGCTGTAAGTAACCGGAGTTGCTCCCAGTGAGGACGGTACATGAATGTAGTTCAGCCATACCGGATTCGGAACCAGCACTTCATCGCCTTCTTCCAGAAATGCTGCCATAGACGCATAAGTCGCCTCACCGACACCAACTGTTACAAGAACTTCCGATGTTTCATAATTCACATTGTGATGTTCGTTTTCCCATTTTGCGATTTCTTTCCGGAGTGCAGGAGTTCCATAATTGGATGTATAAAATACATGTCCCGCATTCAGGCTCTCATACGCTGCATCCTTGATCTTTTTCGGTGTATCAAAGTCCGGACGTCCAATCTCCAGATGAATGACTTTCTCTCCTGCCTGCTGCATCTTTGTTGCCTTTTCCATAACTGCCCTGATTCCGGAGAATGGAAGGTATTCCATTCTTTTTGCTGTCTTGTATTCCATGTCTGTTCCTCCTGCTGAAAATGATTATCTGTTTGTCCCTATACTATATTTTATAAGTGTCTGATCTCGATGCCTTCTTCCGTGAATTTCTCACGTATCTTCTGAACGAACGCCAGCGCTTTCGGTCCGTCACCGTGAACACAAAGAGTATCTCCTTTGATATCCAGTTCTTTTCCAGTGATAGAAGTAACCTTTCCTTCTTTGATCATCTTCACACATCTCTGGATTGCAATGTCTTCATCTGTGATCATAGACCCTTCCATCTTTCTCGGAACGAGTGAAAGATCATCCATATATGCTCTGTCTGCGAAGATCTCTGAAGCTGTACGAAGTCCCTTGCTCTCGGCGATATCTCCAAGAACTGCTCCCGCACAGTAGTAAACAATCAGGTCTTTGTCATATTCGCAGATTGCTTCTACGATTGCGCTTGCGATATCTTCATCATACTGGCATGCATTTCCCATTGCCCCGTGAGGTGCCACATGCTGTAATTTCATTCCATAACTCTTCGTAAATGCTGCAAGCGCTCCGATCTGATATCTTACATAATTTTTAATCTCATCATGAGACAGAACCATCTTTCTGCGTCCGAATCCCATCATATCCGGATATCCCGGATGTGCACCTACCATAACACCTCTCTCTTTAGCCATGCGGACAACCTTGTCCATAACCATCGGATCTCCTGCATGCCATCCACAGGCAACATTGGCAGTGGTCACATATTTGATGATTTCTTCGTCTCCTCCGATCTTATACGCTCCAAAGCTTTCTCCCATATCACTGTTCAAATCAATACTATACATGAGTCTTTCTCCTTTCGGTTATTTCCGTTTCTTTTTTCCTTGTTGCTTCAAGTATAACACCGCAAGAATAAATAATAAAATAAATAATTTCACTTTAATATATTAACTTTTTTTATTATCAAATATATTTTTTCATGTTTTAATATGAACGGATTCTCTGCTATAATCTCAGATATGAACTTTTTTGAATATGATCTTTTAGGCGAATCATACAAGCAGGAGGGATACCAATGATCACACAGATTGGAAAACAGCTCGCTACACAGATTGTAGATACCGTCCATGACGTTTGTGGACACGATATTAATTTCATCAATAAGAATGGTATTATCTACGCCAGTACCAATACTTCCCGCATCGGCTCTTTTCATGAAATCGGTAAAAAAGCTGCCGATACGAAAACTGTCATTGAAGTACAGGATAATGACCACTACGAAGGAACCAGCAGCGGAGTTAATATTCCTGTTACACACAACGGATATCTCATTGCTGTTATCGGAATAAGCGGTTCACCGGATGAGGTCCGCAAATTTGCTTATCTGGCAGAAAAAATCACCCGGCTTCTTATCCGCGAACAGGAATTGAATGCCGCTTCCCGCACTTTATCAGAAAAGCGCACTTATCTGGTTTCTTATCTGCTGTCCGGAACCGGAACTTCCAACGGAACCTGCGAATTTGAGTCTTTCCCAGATAAAATAGCAGATTTGAACTATATCCATGATCTTCTTGATGAATTTGAGATCAATATCGAGAAGAAAAAACGTGTACTGATCATCCGCATGTTATCAGACCATTCTACGATCACGATCTCGTCTGCGGAAGAAAAAATTTTACGGATGTTCACAGAACATTCCATACACTTATATAAGTTTCAGTATCCACATGAATATGCTGCAATCATCGACAGCTCCTTCCCTCTGGAAGAATTGGAATCATTCTGTCTGTCCCTGTCTGATTCCATCC
This sequence comes from Dorea sp. BIOML-A1, assembly GCF_009875615.1. Taxonomy (NCBI): domain Bacteria; kingdom Bacillati; phylum Bacillota; class Clostridia; order Lachnospirales; family Lachnospiraceae; genus Dorea; species Dorea sp. BIOML-A1. Next base: position 79,512 of record NZ_WWSA01000006.1, on the reverse strand, counting down.
AGATGGGTATCGGACGCCCAGCGGAACTTTTTAAGCTTTCCACCTCCTACGATACTGCCCGGATCGCATTAAATTCACTTACGGATTCTGCTGATCATTATGCACTCTTCGATGATCTGACACTTGAAATCCTCCTTGGATCCTTAAACGAAGTCACCACGGCTGAATTTATTGCAAAGACGCTTTCCTGTCTGGATGAAACAGACTGTTCTCTTTTACGCAGTTATTTTGACCATGAGCAATCGCTTTCCAGAACAAGTGAATATCTCTATCTTCATAAGAATACCTTGCAATACAAGTTAGACCGTATTCATAAGATCTGCGGTCTGAACCCGCGTAGTTTCAGAGACGGAGTTATTCTTTATCTTGCTCTTCGTCTGAAAGAAATGTAGATAGAACTGCAGCTTTTTACGCAATATATGTCACTTGAAACATATATTGCGTTTATTTTTCCCCTTTTTCATTCTTCGTACTATATATTTTTCTTTTTCTCCTATGTTATACTGCATATTAAGAAATCAATTCTGAATTTTTATTTCTATGTACCTAAAAAATGTATTTCAGGAGGTTTATTCACATGAAAGTTGTAATAGCAATCGATTCATTAAAAGGAAGCTTAAGTTCCATGGAAGCCGGAATGGCAATCAAAGACGGGATCCTTGCAGCAAAACCAGACGCGGAAGTTATCGTAAAACCGCTCGCAGATGGAGGAGAAGGAACAACCGACGCACTGATCGAAGGAATGAACGGGGAACGCATTGACCTTACCGTTACAGGTCCGATGCACACACCGGTAGATGCTTATTACGGATATCTGAAAGATACCAACACTGCTGTTATGGAGATGGCATCCGCAGCAGGTATTACTCTGGTTCCTGATTCAGAAAAGAACCCGCTTCTTGCAACCAGTTATGGTGTTGGTGAAATGATAAACGATGCTATCCAAAGAGGCTGTCGTAACTTTATCATCGGTATCGGCGGAAGTGTCACCAACGACGGAGGTATCGGAATGTTAAAAGCTCTCGGCGTACGTTTTCTGGATGAAAATGACGAAGATGCCGGAGAAGGCGGACAGGCCCTGGCTAAAGTTGCCCGTATCGATGTATCCGGTATGAATCCGCTTTTAAAAGAATGCCACATTCAGGTCGCATGCGATGTAAATAATCCACTCTGTGGTGAAAATGGTTCCACATACGTTTATGGACCGCAAAAAGGTGTGACCGAAGATATGAAAAAAACATTGGATGAAGCGATGGCACATTTTGCCAGAGTTACTTCTGAAACTCTTGAAAATGATTATCTGAATACACCAGGTGCCGGTGCTGCCGGTGGACTTGGCTATGCATTCCTTGCATATACCGGCGCAGCACTGACACCTGGTATTGAACTGATCTTAGATGCTGTCGGACTGGAAGAAGAGCTTTCCAGCGCAGATGTGGTCGTTACCGGTGAAGGCCGCCTTGATTTTCAGACCGCAATGGGAAAAGCTCCTGTCGGAGTTGCCAGACTTGCGAAAAAATATAACGCAAAGGTTATCGCATTTGCAGGAAGTGTCACAAAAGAAGCGACTGCCTGCAACAAAGAAGGGATCGATGCATTTTTCCCTATCTTACGCGGCGTCTGCACACTTGCAGAAGCTATGGATCCTGTCGCTGCGCGCAATAATATGACCGCAACTGTAGAACAGGTTTTCCGTTTACTTTAATGTGTATCAGTAATGATTAATTTCCCCTTAATTACTGGCTCTATCGTCTGTTCCATCAGGCGATGGAGCAGATCAATACCTCCGTTCTCCCTGATACGGGAATAGATCGGATGCTTAGTAACTTCTGTCGTGATGGATTCCATTCCTTCCATGATCAAAGCCTTACCGGGCGATTCGTACCATTTTATTTCTATATGTTCCGGCGGTATTAAGTCCCGGTTATTCCCTGTATTCCTGACAAATGTCACGTATAACTTCCGTCTCATCGCTTCTTCCAGATACGCAATTTCCACTTTCAAAACCGGGTTATCATCTACATCTGAAGAAAGTTCTCCCTTCACTGCAACCAGATATGTCTCTCCATGAACAGTCAGTTTATTTTCGATATATTTTGACCATCCCATTTCAAGTTCTATTAATTCTTCACCTTCCTGAAAGCATAGTATCATCCCTTTGCGGAAACCGATTTTCGATATCCCATCTGTCATATTATTGTGCATCACCTGCATAACCAGCGGAAACAGACCGACACTTGACTGGTCCAATTCATAGTGTACACCATCCAGCAGATCCTCCAGTAAATGGATCTGTTGTTTCCGTGCTTTTTGTGTTTCTATATACTTCCCGCGTGCCCTATATTTTTCTGAGTTCTTCTTCCATCCACCTTTACAGACCGTGAGTGGATGATTATAGCATTGCTGCTTCTTTAAACAGATTTCGGTCAGTTCCTGCAGCTTTGCATACGCAATTGGATTCTCCGGAAGTGTCTCTTTTGGCGCCCAGTCCACCGGAAAATATTTTCTTATAATATTCAGCATGACATTATCCTGGAATAATTCTTCATTTCCCGCATTCGTTACGATCACCATATCAACGTCCGGATAGATCAGCACATTCTGTCCAAGCATTCCGTTATATTCAAAGCTTCCCGGACGTTCTTCCATCCAGACCTGATACCCGTATCCATAAGTACCTTCTATACTATCTACTTTTTTCGTAACAGACGCCTCTGCCCAGCTTTCCGGAATGATCTGTTTTCCATTCCATTTCCCCTTATTCAGATATAGCTGTCCAAGCTTCGCCATATCCTCTGTATGCATGAAAAGTCCCCAGCCGCCTTTCGTAATTCCTCTCGGACATTTCTCCCACAGATAATCTGTAATCCCCAATGGCTCGAACAGTCTCGGCTTCAGATATTCATCCATCGGCATTCCGGTCCGTTCGGTTATGATTGCGGAAAGCACATAGGAATTCAGACTGTTGTACTGGAATTTTGTGCCTGGTTTTTCTGATACCGGTGCATTCAGATAACTTTCCAGCCAGTCATTTCCGGATACGATTCCTGATTCATTAAGTGTTACGCCGCTTGTCATCGTCATCAGGTTCTCTACCGTGACCTCCGGCCGGAATATTTTCGCCCAGGTACTTCCTTTATCGTGAAAAATTTTATAAATGTTTTCTGAAAGATCCAGTTTTCCCTCATCTATCAGAAGTCCTGCTGCCATTCCGGTGATGCTCTTACACATGGAATGTGTGATATGCCAGATGCCTTTTCTGTAAGGTGCAAAATCCGTCTCACAGATGACATTTCCATGACGCAATACCATAAAGTGGTGCATATCGGTGTCTGGTGAGTATGCCAGTTCCTCCACCAGATTTCTCAAATGCTCCGAATGAATCCCCTGGCTTTCCGGAGTGTTTCTTGGGAAGGTCTGCCCCGGATTCTCATACACAATACTCTGTGGTTCCGGGCACCGTATTTTCTGAGGTACAAAATCCACTTTACTGATTCCACCAGTCTTACCCAGGATCATATTCGTTACCATCTCTATTACCGCAAGCTGCTCTTTTGCCATAAGATCACCTCATTTTACCATTCTTACTTTTGTTCATCTCTATACAAATCAGAACAGATCATAGTTTCTATATATGATGTAGTATAACAGAAAAACCCGGACATCTATACTTCGATATCCGGGTTTTTCCATATTTTTATATACTTTATCTTTTGTTTAGATTATTCCCTTCTGTAATACAATTTTCTGTATTACACAAGAATTATTCTGCGGTCTCTGCGGCTGCCTCATCTTCATCATCATCCGGTACATTGTTGTGTACATACTGTAATGTAACAACTGTAGTCTCAGGATCAGTCATGACATCTACATCTTTGTCACTTGAAAGTGTAAGATCTTTTACCTTAATAGAATCTCCGACTTTCATGTTACTTACATCAACTTCTACCTTGTCAACCAATGCTGACGGATATGCCTTGAACTGTACTTCTTCCAGTAACTGCTCCAGTACACCGCCTGCATCTTTCTCATGTCCGACCAGAACGATCTCTGCTACAGAATGTACTTTTTCATTACTTACAAGTGCCTGGAAGTCTATCTCATCTACCTGACCTTTTAATGGATTGAACTCAACATCTTTGACCAGAACATTCATCTTCTCACCTTCGATGTCCAGCATGACCTGACTGCCTTTGTGACAGGTCTTCAGTAAACGGTCAACAATTGCTTTTTCTATCTTAACCGGAACAGATTCTTTCATCTCTCTTCCGAAGACATTACCAGTAACGTAACCTTCTCTTCTTAATTTCTTTGCTTTGACGTCCATGCTTCTTTTTTCAGCTTTTAAAGTATTCATTTATCTTTTCCTCCAAAAATCTGATACTTAGCAGCCTTCGCTTTGTGGTTTCAACGCTACAAAGAGGTTTTGTTAAGTAGGTTTCCTTTGTTACAGTCGTATTATAACACCTAAAGCAGATGAAGATTCACCAAAAAGTTGATTATTTTGTCTGGATTTTTATGCACAATTCTACCACTTCATATGTTCAATTGCACTCTTTTCAATTTCAAGTCCGGCTTTATAATGATCCATAAATGCATCAAATCCATCAATCTCTTCTTTTGCAGGTTCAATCGTCTCTCCTGATAATTCTTTAAAGATTCTGTTATCCAGGAAATCTTCCAACTTTTCTCCGTCTTTTTTATCTGCCAGATATGCAGCCAGAAGTGCAATTCCCCATGCACCACCTTCGCTTGCAGTATCCATAACCGTAACCGGTGCTCCTACTGCCGCTGCCAGATATCTCTGTCCGACACCTTTTGTCTTGAAGAAACCGCCATGTCCCATAATCTTTTCAACCTTTACTTTTTCATCATCCATCAAAATATCCAGTCCCATCTTAACCGCACCAAGTGATGTATACAGATTTACTTTCATAAAATTTGCAAGGTTGAATTTGCTCTCTGCTGTTCTAAGGAAAGCCAGGCGGCCTTCATTTAACATTGTGATATTTTCACCTGAATAGTATCCATATGCCAGAAGTCCTCCGCAATCCAGATCCCCTTCCAAAGATTTTGTATACAATTTTTGGAACAAATCACCTGAACTTGCTTCCATTCCCATCAGTTTTGCAAATTCGCCAAAGATTCCGATCCATGCATTTAAGTCAGATGTTCCGTTATTCGCATGAGACATTGCACATGGGAAACCTGTTGGTGTAGTAACCATATCGATCTCACGGTACACTTTGCTAAGCTGTTTTTCCAGAACGATCATTGCAAATGTACTGGTTCCTGCTGATACATTACCTGTTCTTGGAGCCACCGAATTTGTAGCTGTCATTCCGGTTCCTGCATCTCCTTCCGGTGGGCACATCATAATTCCGGATTCCAGATTACCGGTCTCATCTAAAAATGCTGCTCCTTCTTCTGTCAGATATCCTGCATTCTCACCTGCTGCAAGTACCTTCGGGAAAATGTCTTCCAGTTTCCAGCTATATCCATATGGCCTGATCAAATCATCAAATTTTTCTTTCATGCCGGCATCATAATCAATAGTATCCGAATCAATCGGGAACATACCGGCAGCATCACCGACACCAATAACTCTTTCCCCTGTCAGTTTCCAGTGAATATATCCACTCAGTGTTGATACATAATCCAGCTTCTCTACATGTTTTTCTCCGTCCAAAATTCTCTGATACAGATGTGCAACTGTCCAGCGGAGCGGAATATTAAAGTCAAATAACTCTGTCAGTTCATCTGCTGCCTGCTGTGTATTGGTATTTCTCCATGTCTGGAATGGAGCAATCTGTCTGCCTTCTTTGTCCAGTGCCATATATCCATGCATCATTGCACTGACTCCGATCGAACCAATCTTCTTGAGTGTAACCCCATATGTCTCTTCTACAATTTTTCTCAGAGAGTTATAGCAGTCACGCACTCCTGCATGAATTTCCGCAAGGCTATATGTCCAGATATTATCTATAAAAGAGTTCTCCCAGTCATGTATTCCGACAGCAAGTACATTGCCCTGATAATCAATCAGCACTCCTTTGATTCTTGTTGATCCAAGCTCGATTCCAAGTGCCGTTTTCCCTTCAATAATTAATTCTTTTGCACCCATAAATAAATTCCTTTCCAACGTAATCATCTGATTTTTTCGTTTATTATAAATATAAGGAAGCCTGCCAAAAGACAAACTTCCCTATGCATTTTCCATATATTCAGACAGACATTCTATAGCTTAGAAGCAGGTAAATGCTCCATCAACCACAATATCAGATCCTGTTGTAAATGAGCTTGCGTCTCCTGCAAGATATACACAGATAGCTTCCAGTTCTTCTGGTTTACCCATTCTTCCCATTGGTGCCATCTCATTCCATTTCTCAATAAGTGGAATCAGTGTTGGAGAATTCAGTGTTAATTCTGTTCCGATGTATCCAGGACTGATACTGTTAACACGTACGCCACGTTTTGCCCATTCGATAGCAAGTGATTTTGTAAGCTGGATCACTCCTGCTTTTGATGCATTGTATGCACACTGTGGCTGTGGTACGTTTACAATATGTGCTGACATAGAAGCGGTGTTAATGATGGATCCGCCGCCATTCTCTAACATATATTTTCCTGCTGCGATATCTGTTAAGAAGATTCCGTTCAGGTTGATATTCATAACTTTTAACCACTGCTCATATGTCATCTCTTCAGCCGGAGCATTGATACAAATTCCTGCATTATTGTGGCAGAAGTCCAGTCCGCCAAATTCTTCAACAACCTGTTTTACCATTGCATCAACCTGCTCTTTGTCTGTACAGTCTGTCTGGATTGCGATAACCTTTCTTCCTGTCTTCTCAGCAAGTTCTTTCGCTGTCTTCTTTGCTTCTTCGATGTCAAGGTCTACAATTGCCACATCAGCTCCTGCCTCTGCAAATGCTGTAGCTGTACATTTACCGATTCCTCTTGCTGCACCGGTTACGAAACCTTTTTTTCCATCCAGTCTCATTTTTTCAATGATTCCCATTTTTGTTTCCTCTCTTTCTTTTTGATTCTTTTTATATAATTATATGTTTCAATTTTATAAAATCGTTTTATTTAATGTGTTTATATAATATATCTTTTTCGAGATGAATGCAAGACATAAAACCAAACAAGATTATACTTTCTTTTTTGTGCAGTTTTCATAGGAGAAATATCCTTTTCAATGAATCGAATAAATTGTATAATAAATTTATAAAATGATTTATAATAATTAGGAGATCGATCATGGAACAATTTTCATTAACTGATATTAAGAAAAAAAATCTGTCAGACGTATATCATTATATATATATGAATCCATCCTGCTCCAAACAGGATATCGCAACTGCATTATCAGTCAGTCTGCCTACCGTTTCACAACATCTGACAACACTTGAATCAGAACAGTTAATTGAAAAATGCGGCCGTTTGTCCTCTTCCGTTGGACGCCGGGCTAATGCATATCAGATTATTTCAGATGCAAAAATCGCAATAGGACTGGAAATTCTGCCACATACTACACACATTCTTTCTATCAACTTATATGGTAAGATGATTGCAAAAGAAACGCTCCCGGTCTCATTCGAAGCTTCTGCTGCATATTTTTCCAAATTAAAAAAAGCAGTCAAAAACTTCTGCCAGATCAACCATCATAAAGCTGAAAGTATTCTTGGAATTGGCCTTGGTGTCCAGGGACTTATCTCTCCGGACGGTTCGGAATTAACTTATGGAAAAATCTTAGACTGCACTGGAATGTCTATAGACCTCTTCTCTGATGCCTTTCATGTTCCCTGCAAATTTGTACACGATGCCGAATGTGCATGTACCAGTGAATTATGGGAAAATCCGGATATTACCAATGCGACCTATATATCTCTCGGTTATCATCTTGGCGGTGCCATCATTGTCGACGGTCAGCTGCTTACCGGAGCAACCGGAAAAAGTGGTACTTTTGAACATATGACTCTTGTTCCGAATGGTCTGGACTGCTACTGCGGACGCAAAGGATGTGCCGAATGTTACTGTTCCGGTAATTCGCTACTTTCCGATTGTGATAATCTGGATGAATTTTTTTCCCGTAAAGCCACAGGCGATCCGTCCTGCCTTGCCAAATGGGATGAATATCTCCGGCATTTATCCATCCTCATCAATAACCTCCATATGGTATTGGAACACACGGTAATCCTTGGCGGACATGTAACACCATATTTCACAGAAGAAGATATGGAACATATCCGTTCCTGTGTAGCAGAACGTTCAACATTTGATGACGATACTTCTTATATCATTCCGGGAAAATGCCGCACAGACACTGTAGCCACAGGAGCCGCCCTGCCATTTATTAAAGACTTTATCGAAGGAATCTATCTTATATAATTTTATAGCATTATTTATTTAGGCACTCCGTATTTTCTGAATATTCTGTCTTTTTATTATTTTTTATATTTTTTTCAGATTACCTATTGACATTTTCTCTTTCGTGCGATATTATAATATCAACAAAAGAAAAGGAGGACGAACCACCAATCAGTTAAATCTTTATTTAAAATTTAAAGAAAGAGGTACAGTCCAATGCAGAGGACAATTTAAACTGAAAAGATTCTAATAAAGAATAAGGAGGATAAACCACCAGGAACGTAAATTTAACATCATTTAAAAATGATAAAAAACAAATCGAAGAAAGAAAGAGGTATAGTCCATTGGATGAGATATCATAAAAATCCATCGTATTTAAAATATTATTAAGTACGGTGGATTTTTCATGTTTCTTTTTTGTTTTTATTCTTACTCCTTGTATTCAAACTTACGGATCTCACAATTCCTGATACCGAATCTTGCAAATTCATCATTTGTCATATCACCAAAATAAGACTGTATCGCTCTTGAGATCCCGTTATGTGCAACCAGAAGATACGTTTTCTGATCTGATTCTTTTTTAATATCATCGAGCAGATCATAGATCCGGTGACAAAGCTTCAGCATCGATTCGCCGCCTTCATAAGAATTAATAAAATTAGCCTTGGCCTTCTGGAACTCTTCTCCATTTCTCGGCGTACCTTCGTACTTTCCAAAGTTCTGTTCTTTCAGGCGCATTTCTTCACGCATCGGAATACCGGTTACCTCTGATACGTGTCTTGCGGTCTCTTTTGCCCTGATCAATGGTGAATACAGTATCTCATCGATCTGAATTCCCTGCTCCAGAATTGCCTGTCCCAGTTCTTCTGCCTGCTGATGGCCGAGTTCTGTCAATTCAATATCCGTTGCTCCGCAGATCTTATTCTCTACATTCCAGACTGTCTGTCCGTGTCTTGCAAAATATAAATGTCCCATTTCTGTTTCCTTTCTGCTCTTACCGCCTATATAAGTTCTGCAAGAACCGGCAGTTTCTTTTTATAAATTCTTCCCGAAAATGCAATATGCGGCAACTCATAAAATGCCACATTCTCCGGGCAGACCGAGCGATACAATGGATCCGCCACAACGCCTTTTACATTCTTTAAACTCTGAAGTGCCTGCTCCAGTTCTTCTTCTCCACAAACTGCAATATCTCCATCCGCAAGTAATCCTTTCTTTTCCCTTAGCGGACAGATTACTCTTACAGATATCTGATATTCCGTCTCGATCACCGCTGCCAGAGATTCCATGATCACCGGTTCGCCGATTAATATGATCTGATTTTCTGAACTTTTTTCCAACTCGTTTCCTGTCAGGCCGATATGTCTTCCTTTTTCGAGATATGCTACCTGCTTTTTTTCTTCTATTGCATTCAACAGAGTTTCCATAAATCCCCGAATCGGTGTACCGGTCACATAAGGCGTCCCGAATCTTTCCTGCAATATTTCCGCCGCCCGGAGTCCCGTCGAAGAGACCACCAGATTCACCTCTGCCTCCGGTGCACGCCCAAGATCTTCTAGTGTATCTCCCATCGCCCAGGTCGACAACACCTTCCATCCCGCCTGTTCCACATTCTGTATCAATGCATCCACATGCTCCTGTGGTCCGAAATCGAGCGGTGTCACACCAAGAAGATTCACGCTCTTTGGCGTCACTTCTCTCTTTCCTTCGATACGTTTCGCAATCTCTGCAAGTGCTCTTCCAACACCATATACATAATCATGCATGCCGTTTGTAGGAACGGAAAATGCCGGAATCCCGAGATCTTGTTCCAGTATCTTGGCGATTGCTTCAAAATCTGTTCCATTCATATAGGGAATCGGGGAGCCCGCAAGTGCTATAAACTTCGGCTTTAATTCCTCTGCCGCAATCTCGATATCACGGATCAGTTTCTCATCATTTCCCATAACAGCATCGATCTCCGTAAGTCCCGAGATATAGATCATGCTGTCCTGGTCATACCAGCGAATCTCATCGTGCGTATTATATGTAGAATTACAGCCGGACGGATCATGCATCACTGTCATCCCGCCAAGTTCATAGAGTGCCGAGCAGACACCGGATACATCCGCTGTATAAATTGGTATGATCTTATAACTTCGTTTCATATGCAGCTTTCGCACCCCCAACCTTTCCGGATGATCAGATCTTCCGGATCTTTTTCTTTCTGCCAGGCTTCTATCATCAATCCTGCCACTTTCCGGATTCCGTCAAATCCATACAGACCGGCACCTTCCACCAGATTGACAAAATGCTTCGTTCCGGTAAACCACGCCGCTTTCTGTCCGATTGCCAGTATATTTTCTTCTTTCCTCGGACGTACCCGCATCTCTGGGTGGATCGTCGGCTCATATGAAAGGCCAGGATATTGTTGTTTCAGCCACTCAAATGTTGCTTTTTCTTCCGGATTTACCGCATCCAGATAGATTCTTGTCACAGAAAAGCCATGTGTCAGTAACAGCTTTGCAAGCTCCAGCGGTCTTGGATGAAATGTGTGATCGATCATGATCTGTGCATCTCCGATTATTTGTCTTGTTTTTTTCAAAACAGCTTCACACAATGCAATCTCTCTTTCTATGGTCTCATCTATCTCAGCATCTCTTACACTTTCCGTAACCGTCTGCTCCAGCATTCTCCATTGTCTGATGATTTCTTCATACTCAAAGCTTCCCGGAAGATATAACGCTTTCTTCCCAAGCCTCTCTGCCTGACTTTCCAGTCCATATTTTCCAGGCGGATAGCATGCTATGAATATTCTACTGTCTGCAAGGTTCTCATAAGCTTTCCATGAGTCACAGGTCGGAAGTTCTCTCACTTCTATATTCTCTGCCTTCAACAAACGTTTGATATCACTCGTCTCATCCAGCGCAAAATCACTGCCTAAAATTGTCACTGATCTTTCTGAATCAGACTTCCCTGCATTTCTTTCCGGAAGTGCGTCGTAGATCGACTTCCGAAGCTTCTGATCCGGCGTCAGTCCGTGCTTCTGCATGATCGGATCCATATAACAGCGGATGAAAAAGATCTCCGGAAATCTCGCTTCCAATTCTTCATATACCCGTTCCAGATCACATCCCAGAAAATGATGCAGGCATACTGCAAATAATAATACCGCCTTCGGATGATCGCCTCGTTTCTTTAATACATCTGTCACTCCCTCGATCGTCACATCTTCCAGATTACCATTCAGAAGGTCCTCCTCTTCTACGATCACAAAAGAGAATCTGTCTGCGGCATTCATCTCGGCTGCTGTCAGAACAACTCCCCGCATACAGTTATCCGCACAGACATAGATCTGGATTGCTTCCGGAAGAAGCATTCCCGTATGAACAATATTCCAGTTCCCATGCGCCGGGGAATTGAATTCCAGACCGCTTGATTCTCCGGCTTTCTTTAACATTTCCATCCCTCCCCGGATTCTTTTGACAACTCATAGATTACTTCCGCAAGCTTTCTATATTCTTCCGCCATCTCACTGCCTGGGAAACACTCCATAACCGTCTTTCCTTCTTCTTCCGCTTCTGCCACAAGTTCACTGTGAGATAATGTTCCTATCACCTGTGTCTTGAAATCATCTGCCAGCTCTTTTACCTTCTCTTCTTCTCTTGCCACATTTCTGCGATTTAAGATAATCCCTCCAAGAGACGCATATCCACGGGTCTTGAAATTCTCCACTGCCATCGCAATATTTGCCCCAGCATGGATTGCCATATTTTCTCCCGAAGTGATGATAAAGACTTTATCCGCATATCCTTTCCTCATCGGCATAGAAAATCCACCGCATACAACATCCCCGAGTACATCATAAAGTACAACATCCGGCTGATATACTTCATATGCTCCTGTCTCTTTTAACTTTTCCAGTGCCGTGATAATTCCTCTTCCTGCACATCCAAGTCCCGGTGTCGGACCACCTGCCTCTACACAGATCACACCCTGATAGCCGGTCCGCACCATATCTTCTAATCTCAGATCCTGCTTCTTTTCCCGGAAGAGGTCCAGTACAGTCGGCACCGCTTCCCCGTGTCTTAATGCAATCGTCGAATCCGCTTTCGGATCACATCCGATCTGCATCACTTTCAGTCCTTTTTCCGCCAGTGCCACAGCTACATTAGACACGGTTGTTGATTTTCCGATCCCGCCTTTTCCATATACTGCAATCTTAATCATACTATTTTTATTCTCCTGCTTTCGTAATAATATTCGAATACGCCGTCTTCGTGGATATCCCGCTCAGACGACCGATCTTGCCGGATAACGTACTGATCACATCCTGCGATGCATCAATAGCAATACTGATAATATTAATACCTTTTTCCCGATATGGAATTCCCATTCTTCCGATAATATACTGTCCTGCCTCATGAAGCAGATGATTCAATGTCTCGATCGCTTCCGGATTTTCCACAATGATAGAAATAACTGCCACTCTTGTATCCATTGATACCCTCCTAACAGATGCGCGGCAGTAATTCCCCGCCCGGCTGCGGAAGTAATGCCTGCGTTCCGATCTCCGTCAACATCACTACTTTTCCCGGCTGCTCTTCGGTCACTTCACCGATAATTGCCGCATCCTGTGAATATGGACATACTTTCAATGCATTCACGATCGTCTGTGCCTGTTCTTTCGGCGCCATGATCACAAGCCGTCCTTCACATGCAAGATAGAGCGGCTCCAGTCCAAGCATTCCACATACACCTCGTACCTCCGGTGCAACCGGAATCTTCGAAGCATCCAGACGAATGCCTACCTGGCTCTGTCCGGCAATCTCATACAGCACAGTTCCGACTCCTCCTCTGGTCGCATCACGGATCACATGCAGTTCATGCGTTGCATCCATCACTGCTTTTACATTCCCCCAGAGTGGTGCACAGTCACTCGTCACATCCGCATCGATTCCAAAATCTTCTCTCGCAAGAAGGATCGTGCATCCGTGTCTTCCTATATCTCCTGTCACAATGATCGCATCGCCCGGTTTTGCAAGATTTCCTGCAACTTCGACTCCATCCGTGATCTCACCGATACCTGTTGTCGTGATAAAGACTCCGTCCACCTGCCCTTTTCCGGCAACCTTGGTATCTCCCGATACGATCCGGACTCCGGCTTCTTTCGCCGTCTTCTCCATTGCTTCTGCAATCTCTTCCAGTTTTTCCATCGGAAATCCCTCTTCGATCACAAATGCACAGGTCAGGTATAATGGTTTTGCTCCCATACAGGAAAGATCATTGACCGTACCGCAGATGGAAAGCTTTCCGATATTTCCTCCCGGATAGAATGCCGGTGATACGATAAATCCATCGGTAGACACTGCCATCTTTCCAATCGGCGGCGTCAGGACTGCCGCATCATCCGCAGTCAGATCCGGATTATCAAAATGTGCTTTAAAGATCATATCGATCAACTCTGACGTCTGGCGTCCTCCTGCACCATGTGCCATCGTCACAGTTTTCCCCACTAATCTTGCTTTTCTTGCTTCATTATCCACATACTCATTCATCTTGTCCACTTCCTTGTTATTTTCCGTCTATTTTCTTATTCTCTTCCATACATATAATATGCTGAACAGGCTCCCTCTCCGGATACCATACATGCACCTACCGGATGCTGCGGTGTACAGACCTTTCCAAATACTTTGCAGTCGGATGGTTTACATTTTCCCTGTAATACATCCCCGCATCTGCAGGCCGGATTCGCCCTTCCTTCCATCTTCGGAACCTGATATTTCTTTCTGGCATCATACATGTCCCATTCATCACGTAACCTAAGTCCGGATCCCGGTATGATTCCGAGTCCTCTCCATTCACTGTCACATGCTTCCATCAGCGTATCCACCAGTCTCTGCGCTTCCTTACTGCCTTCTTCTGTCACTACACGCGGATAACAATTTACAAAGAAAGGTTTCCCTTTCTGAAAATGTGTCAGCGCAACTGCCAGTGCAGTCAGAAGTTCTTTTGCCGTAAAGCCTGCCACCACACCGCTTACACCTTCCTGCACCAGTTCTTCACAAAGCTTTGTTCCTGTGATCGCATTGACATGTCCCGGATATAAGAAAATGTCTGCGCTTCCTTTTAATGCTTCGTATGCCTGCGGCATCGTTTTATTTGCGATCAGCATGGAATAGTTCGTGATTCCTTCTTCTTTTGCTTTTTTGACAGACAGACATCCCGCCGGAGTCGTCGTCTCGAATCCTACAGATAAGAATACAACCTCTTCTTCCGGATGTTCTTTTGCATATTTTTCCGCATCGGCAGGTGAATAGACGATATGGATCTTCCCGCCTTCGCTTCTTGCATCTGCCAGACTCTTCTTACTTCCCGGCACACGCACCAGATCTCCGAATGTACAGATTGTCACACTCTTTTCCAGGGCCAGATAAACTGCCTCATCGATATAACTTACCGGTGTGACACAGACCGGACACCCGGGACCAGAGATCAATTCTACCTGCTTTGGAAGAAGTTTGCGGATACCCAGACGGAAGATTTCATGTGTATGTGTCCCGCATACTTCCATGATCCGGACTGCAGGGCCGTCATATCCTTCTATGATCTCTCTTGCCGTTTTCTTTCCTTCACTCATTACAGAAGTTCCTCCATCAACTGATCTGTCTCACTGTCATCTTCATCGGTAATTTTTGCAATGGCGATTCCTGCATGCACCATTACATAATCTCCCGGTTCCAGATCTTCCAATAATTCTGAAGAGACCGATCTTTTTGCACCCCCCGCGTCTACAACTGCCGTACCATCACTGATACGGACTACTTTTGCTGATAATCCTACACACATGTTATTTTCCCTCCTGAATATACTGCATGGCATATGCTGCCTGCCCCAGTGCGATCCCGCCGTCATTTGCCGGGATCAGGTGATGTCTGAGTACGGTAAAATGTTCTTTTTCCAGACCTTCTTCCACCATTCTCAACAACAGCCGATTTTGGAATACACCGCCGCTTAATGCCACACAATTACATTTTGTTTTCTTTCTGATCTTCCTGCAGCCGTCAGTTATGAGGCCTGCCAACTTTTGATGAAAGATATAAGCTAATTTTTCTGCCTGAATGCCTTCTGTTTTCTTCTCTGTCAGATATTTTATAAGGCTTCCTATCTTCATAATCAGCCTGTCTTCCGGCTCTTTCTTTTCTTCATCCGGATCGCTTTCGCCATCTGCCGGCTCATCAATTTCCCAGATCTCTTTCTCATAAGCTTCTGCGGCAAATTCAAGTGCCATCGAAGCCTCCCCTTCGAACGTAGACTTCGTCCGGATTCCGAGAATTGCACTGACTGCATCGAACAGACGTCCCGCACTGGTTGATAGCACAACATTCATTTTCCGGTCCGCCATGGCAAGAAGTACTTTACATTCCGATTCACTGCACAGGTTAAGCTTCTTTACAATCTCCATTGTCTGCTCTTTATCCTGTGTCTGCTGATAGATCAGTGAAACTGCAATTCGCCATCCTTCTTTAGCAGAAATATCGCCTCCGATCTGAAGAAATGGTTCGATACTTCCCATCCGTTCAAATCCGTGATAATCTGCAAGCAGAAGTTCGCCTCCCCAGATGGTTCCATCTGTACCATATCCGGTTCCGTCGAATGCAACGCCGATCACCTGCTCTTTCCGGTCATTTTCTGCCATACAGGATAAAATATGTGCATAATGATGCTGGATCTTTACGACGGGAAGTCCCAGTTCTTCTGCAACGACTGTCGAGTTATATTTTGGATGCAGATCACATGCTGCAACTTCCGGTTCTACCTCCAGAAGTGTCTCGAATCTGTGGATCGTCTCTTGCAACGCTTTTACAGTACGGAGATCTTCCAGATCCCCTACATACGGGGACAGATAGAAACGTCCATCCACTCCGATACAGAATGTATTCTTAAGTTCTCCGCCTGCTGCCAGCACCTGTCCTTTCCACGGCATTGTCACCATCGTCGGAAGCGGTGCATAGCCTCTGGAGCGCCGGATCATATAAGGCTCTCCCTTATAAAAATCCATCACCGAATCGTCCGCCCGGATCCGGATCTTCCGGTCATGCGAAAAGATCAGGTCACACAGATGCGACAGTTCCTCCACTGCCTCTTTGTCATCCCTGCAGATCGGTGCACCGGATACATTGCCACTCGTCATCACCAGATAATCCGGCATCTGGATCCCGTCGTCATATCGGAATAACAACATCTGTACCGGAGCGTATGGGAGCATGATACCGACTTTCGGATTCCCCGGAGCGACAGACTTGCAAAGACCTGTACTGTCTGCAGATTTTTTCCGTTTTTCAAGTAACAGGATCGGCTTCTGGTGTCCATCCAGAATCTCCTCCTGTACTTCATTTACCAGACATTCCTGCTTTACCGCTTCCACATCCCGCGCCATCACGGCAAACGGTTTCGCCGGACGGTTCTTTAATGTCCGCAGTCTCTGTACTGCTTCCTCGTTCGTCGCATCACAGCAGAGATGGAATCCGCCGATTCCCTTGATTGCCACGATCCCGCCATCATGGATCATTTTTCTTGTGGCAATGATCGCAGCTCTTCCCCGTTCTTCCCTGCCGGTCAGATACACTTCCGGACCACAATCGTTGCAGCATACCGGCTGTGCATCATAACGCCTGGTCGCCGGATCCTCATACTCCGAAGCACAGTCCGGACACATCGGGAATTCCTTCATGCTGGTCCGTTCCCGGTCATATGGAAGCGCATCCAGGATCGTAAGTCTGGGACCGCAGCAGGTGCAGTTGATAAATGGGTGCAGATAACGCCGGTCTTTCGGATCGTACATTTCTTTCTTGCATTCTTCGCAGATTGCAATATCCGGCGAGACGAAGATCTCCCCTTTTGTCTTCTCACTTTCTATGATCTGAAAATCATTGAATTTTCCGTATTCTCCCTCTTTTACATCTTCTGTATTGATCTTCAATATGGCAGCTCTCTTCGGCGGCTGCTTTTCCAGTCTCTCCAGAAAATCTTTTACACATTTTTCCTCTCCCTGTGCAAAGATTTCCACATAGGGACCTTTGTTACACACACTTCCGGTGATTCCGGCAGCCGCTGCATGACGGCTCACAGTCGGTCTGAAGCCGACACCCTGCACAATTCCGTAGACACGGATTTTCTTTGTTATCATCCGTTTCTTCCTCCTGTCTAAAACATATAGGTTTCCCATATATCCTGCTTACACGTTAAGCTTTCCTGACACTGCAAAATGCGTCAGCGGAATAAATACCCCTTCAAATCCCGGAATCATCCGCTCCATACACGGATCTGCAAAGATCACATCATATCCTTCTTTTTCCACCAGCGAAATGAAATCATCCTCTTCTTTCAGACTAATATCATCTGCGGCATCAACATTCAGATCCGTTAAAATCTCCTCTTTCCGCATGAACCATGTCGCTGTTGTGATTGCTTCTTTTTCCCCGGTTCGTTTTTTGATCTCCTTACGCACTGCATTTGCAATCACCTGCTGCTGTACGATCAGGATCTTCTTTCCTTGATAATTCACTTCCGGCACAAGTTCTGATGCCAGTGGATAGGCAATCTCATATGGTGTTCCGAACTTCTTTTGCAGATACTGCGCTACTTTTAATGCTGCCGGAGATACGACCACATTCTTCGCTGCCAGAGAAGCATTTCTCACTTCATCCAGTCCGTCTCCCATGCCATAGCAGATGGCACGCATTCCCTGGTCTGCATATACTTTCCGGATCTTATCTGCTGCCTTAAGGTCACTGACATCCTGCGGAGTCATGCCGATAATCCCGATACGTGGTCCGTCTTTATCATTCATATCCTCAGACTCTTCGTTCTTGTCACTGAATTTCTCGAACAATGCAAGATATGCCTTTTCTTCTCCCTTGTCATACAATTCCATTCCATCCGTATTCACCGTCAGGACCGGAAGTTCTGTCTTCTTCGCCAGCATCCGCTCCAGCGCCCGGTAATCCGTCCCGATCACTGCGGGAACCGGCGTCCCGATCACTGCTGCAAATGTCACATCCAGCTTTTCTGCCGCATCTGCAAGTTTTGCAACCAGTCTGTCATCTCTTCCAAGGATCGCATCCATATCACGAAGTCCCGCACTGAATACCGCACTTCT
This sequence comes from Dorea sp. BIOML-A1, assembly GCF_009875615.1. Lineage (NCBI taxonomy): Bacteria > Bacillati > Bacillota > Clostridia > Lachnospirales > Lachnospiraceae > Dorea > Dorea sp. BIOML-A1. Next base: position 60,998 of record NZ_WWSA01000006.1, on the reverse strand, counting down.
GGTTTCAAACCATCTTGGCTCATCGAAGCCGCACACATTTCCCGTACATCCACCTGCATCACAGATGACCAGCATTCCGCCAAGTTCATATAACACCGACACTGCTCCCGACTGATCCGGTGCAAATGGTGTCAGATATTTTCTTAATCCTTTCATCGCCTACACCTCCAACAGTCTTTCGCACAAATGTCTCACACCCGCATATCCGTACGGCTGCACTTCTTCGTTCCACATCACGTTTTTCACATCCGGATGATAGTAGCAGGCATCTTTGCCAATTGTAATTGTAACCCCGCTCTCTTCCGGATCATAATACAGCATGGTTGGTTCCATATTGGAAAATACTTTTGTCTGCGGACTCAATTCAGATAAATTTTTCAAGTATACAAAATTCTCGGCGGTCAGCGTTCCATAGATCTCAGCCACCCGGAAGCCATACTTTACAAGCGCCAGTGCCAGTTCGAACGGATCCCCGTTCATGCATTCCCCGATGGCGAAAACTGCATCCGGCTTCGCAGATTTCAAGCATTTTACGGAATCAAGTGCAGCAACCTCCGCTTCATGATCTTCGAATGGAATCCCCAGAACATTTCCCAGTGCCTGATACTGCTTCGTTATCTTATCAATCTGGTACAATCTCCGAAGTTCGATAAACGGAATCTGCAATTTCTCATGAAAATCTTCCGCTGCGAATCTCGTTTCCGGATGTAATACCAGATTGAAATTCGCCTCCGCCATCGTCTGGTACTCTTCGTAATCTTTGCATCTGGATATCTCGTGTATCGTCTTTACGCCTGCTTTTTCCAGCATTCCATATAACTCACAGTCATCCATAAGTGGTGAGAAAAATCCCAGCAGATTCACGACATTTCCTTTTTTCTTCTTTGGTTCCAATAAAGAATATAAGGACTGGCGCACATGCACCATCGGCGGCTTCCGTCCTTCTCTTGTCAGCGCATACATATAACACGGTCTGACCGGAAGTCCTGTCTTTTCTTCGGATTTTCTGCAGATCCGTTCCATATCTGTTCCAAGAAGCGCATCCACGCAGGTAATGCAGATCATCACAACCGACGGCTTCTTCTCCAGACTGTCACAGATCTCCTGTACAGCCTTTGGCACTTTTTTCAGATGTCTTCCCGTTACGATATCGGTCTCATCCATCGTAAGATAAAAGAACCGATCCTCATACTGCGGCATGGAACTGATCATGGACGTATTCCGTCCGCAGCATCCCGGTGCCACGATCAGCATAATCGAATCCGGGATCGCAAGCCCCGCTCTCTTTACGCCGAATCCTTCCGCTCCCGGCGAGTTAAATGCAAGCGTCGCCGGAGAACTGTAGATCAGATGTGTATTCGACCGGAACTGCTCCGGAATATCATCTCTTCCCCGCTCCTGTAATTCTTCTACCGTACAATAATAGGCAGTCCCTCTCATACCTGTTCCTCATCTTTCCATAATATTTCCGCCAGATCATAGAAGCATTTACTGATGTCCGACTCCGGATTTCCCTCGATCACCGTCTTCCCCTGGTCTTCACAACGGTTAATTTCATCACTTCTTGGAATCTCTCCCACGATGTCAAATCCATGCTCTTTTGCAAATGTCTCTACTTTTTCGGTCTCATTTTCCACATTTCTGTGATTCAGTACGATTCCGAACACTCTTGCATAACTTCTGTCTTCAAAGTTCTTTACTGCTTTGGAAATGTTATCTGCCGCATAGAGTGCCATCTTCTCTCCCGATGTCACGATCAGAACTTTTTCCGCATAGTCTTCCCGGATCGGTGCTGCGAATCCACCGCAGACCACGTCCCCGAGTACGTCATACAGAACAACATCAGGCTTATAGGTCTCGAATAATTTCAGATCTTCTAATAACTGGAATGTCGCAATGATTCCTCTTCCCGCACATCCAAGTCCCGGTGTCGGTCCGCCTGTCTCGATACATAAGACATTTCCGAATCCTTCTTTTGCAATATCTTCCAGTTTCTCCGGTTCTTCGTCTTCTTCTCTCATATAATTCATGACCGGCCTTAGCGGTTCCCCGCCGAGCAGATTCATCGTCGAATCTGCCTTCGGGTCACAGCCGATCTGGATGACTTTCTTCCCCATCGTGGCAAATGCTGCTGCCAGATTGGATGTGACGGTGGATTTCCCGATTCCACCTTTTCCGTAGATTGCTACTTTTAACATGTGTGTTCCTCCTGCATGTTCTGCTTACATATTTGTTCAAATGAAAAAGAACATTTTGTATACATAAGCCGGCTCTCTTTTCGTTATCTGAAGCCGCCTTATTCTGTATACAAAATGCTCTTTTTTGTTTTTTCCAATGCATAATGCGAATACATGGTATAGAAATACCATGTGTCAGAAATAAGGAAGTTCTTAACTATTCCTGCTCGGGATGCTGCCTTGCAGTCAGAGTCGTCCTTGTATATTCTATTCTATTTTCTTTTCTGCTTTCCTGTTTCTTACTATTTTATCATACAATATTATACTTGTGCATCAAAAAAACTTTTGCTTCGTGATTTTTTATCTCTGCTATCCCTTCACACCTTTCCGATACACCATATATGAGATCGCCGCCGTAACAGCCTCCGTGATCCAGAACGCATGCCATACTCCGACCGCTCCCATAAAACGGCTCACAATAAATGCTGCCGGAATGATCACAACCACATATCTGCATAACGAAATGATCAGTGAATGCACACCTTTTCCAAGACCTTCCAGTGCACCGCTGCAGATAACCGATACGGATGAAGCAATGAAGCCAAGACTGATGACTCTGAGTGCCACACTTCCCGCCTGCATCGTTACCGGATTCGCCGTAAATAGCCCCATCAGCTGTCCCGGAACTGCCAGGCAGATTACCGTTCCGACCGTCATCATCACGAGTACCAGGATCAGGCCGTCCCGAAAGATCTTATGTACACGCTTATGCTCTCCCGCTCCGTAATTATATCCGAGAAGCGGACGCATTCCCTGCACGATTCCATTTGCCGGAAGGTACAGGAAGGTCTGCAGCTTATAATAGACTCCGAGAACGAATACATAGACTTCCCCATAGCCTGTAAGTATTACATTCAATACAGAGATCAACAGTGACGGAAGTGCCAGGTTCAGACTTGCCGGAATTCCGATCACGTATAACTTCTTCCATAATCTAAGGTCCACCTTCAGATATTTCTTTCTGTATTTCACTGGAAGCGGATTCGCGATATAAAGGATCAGATACAGCAGTGCCGCTGCTGCCTGTCCGATTCCTGTTGCAAGTGCGGCTCCTTCGATTCCCATCTTCGGGAATGGTCCGAGTCCGAAGATCATGACCGGATCCAGGATAATGTTGATGACCGCACCTGACATCATACAGGTCATCGACTCTACCATACGGCCGACTGCCTGAAATGTCTTCTCAAATACCAGTTGCCAAGATAATGCTGTGGCAAATAAAAATGCAATTCTTGAATAACGCACACCATAGTCCACGATCTGTGCATTTCCCGTAAACATCTGTAAAAACGGTCTCATTACGGCAATTCCCAAAATCATAAAACCGATTCCGTGAATGGTTCCGAGCAGCATTCCCTGTGTTGCTGCCCTGTCTGCCATCTCTTTATCCTGAGCTCCCAGGTAAAATGAGATGACCGCATTGATTCCGATTCCAAATCCGATCATCACAGCATTGACTAGATTCTGCACTGGATACACCAGTGATAATGCCGTCATGGCATCTTCGCTGATCCTGGCGATGAAGAAGCTGTCCACAATATTGTAAAGTGAACTCACCATCATAGAAAGCACCATCGGCAGTGCCATTGACAATATCAGTTTTAACACCGGCTGTTCTTTCATATATGTCTGATCCATATAATTTCCCCTTTCTTTTTCCACATACATAACATATCAATTTTATTATGGATTTTATGATTTCTATGCACTAAAAAAGCCACATGACCGAACGCATCAGTCATGTGGCGAAAAATAGATTGCTCCAGAAAAATCCACACATGTTTTAGAGGGACATTATAGCATTATCTTTTGATGAATGTCAACCACTGATCCCGTGAGTTTTTAACAAATCTTATTCCTCTAAAATGAAATGCTTTCCAAAACGGACGGATGTGACTTTATCCTTCTCCCGTTCTTGGAAAGCATTTCCTGTTAGATTATGTATTTGGATTATATATTATTCTCCGAGGAAATATTTACCGTATGCATCTGCTGCTTTGATTGCTGCACATACAGTCTCCGGTGTTACCTCGAATGGCATATTGTGAAGCGTGTCGTTCTCTGCACAGGCTGCCGTTGCAACTGCCATCAGCTTCTCATCTGTTACTTCTGTGATTCCCAGTTCTTTTAATGTCACAGGCAGTCCCAGTTCGATACACCAATCGATGATATCTTCCAGTTCTTCTGCCGGAATGTTCTCCAGTACCAGCTGTGTAATCGTTCCAAATGCGACTTTCTCGCCATGATACATGTGATGGCACTCATCCAGTACGGTAAATCCATTATGAATTGCGTGCGCTCCTGCAAGTCCGCCACTCTCAAATCCGATACCACTCAGCAATGTATTGGCTTCGATGACTTTTTCTACAGCCGGTGTACATGCTCCTGCTTCCAAAGCAAGTTTTGCCTTTACTCCTTCTGCCATCAGCGTATCAAAACAGAGTTTTGCAAGTGCGATTGCTGCCTGTGTGACCTGTCCACCCGCACATGTCGTTGCTCCGCTTACCTGACAGGCTCTTGCTTCAAAATATGTTGCCAGCGCATCACCCATTCCGGAAACGGTAAGTCTTACCGGTGATTTTGCAATGATCTCAGTATCCATCAGAACCATGTCCGGGTTGGCCGGAAGGAATAAGTACTCTTCGAATACACCAGCATCTGTATAAATAACAGACAGTGCGCTGCAAGGTGCATCTGTTGAGGCGATCGTCGGACAGATCAGAACCGGTGCTTCTTTATAATAAGCAACTGCCTTGGCCGTGTCCAGGATCTTACCACCGCCGATACCGATCACGACATCACAGCCCTTCTCATTCATGATGTCTACCAGTCGGTTGATCTCATTCTTACTGCATTCTCTGTTGAAATACTCGTACACAGGTGTGATCTCGTATCCTTCAAATCCGGTATTTACAACGTCCCCGATACGTTTATATCCTGATTCTGTGATCAGTACAAGTGCTTTTTTGCCATACTTCTGAGCATATTCACCCAGCTTCTTCAGCTCACCTGCACCCTGTACATATTTACTTGGACTACATAAAATCTTTGCCATGCTATTACCCTCCTGTAATCTTCACGTTTTATATGTTATTTTATTAACAATCTGGTTTTATTGTATGCTATCGATACAGTTGTGTCAATAAAACAGGAGGAAAACATTTACTTTTCTTAGTGTCATATCACTATACCCTGACAGTGATCTATCTCATGCTGAATAATCTGTGCCGTCCATCCGGTATATTTCTGTCTCTGCTTTTTGAAATTCATGTCCTGATATTCTACTTCAATCTCCTGATATCGAGTGCATTTTCTCACACCGGTAAGGGAAAGGCAGCCTTCTTCCGTCTCATATTTTCCGAAACGTTTTACAATCTTCGGATTGAACATTGCCATATTCATGAATCCCATATTAACGGCTATGATACATTTCTTCACTCCGATCATATTCGCTGCCATGCCGACACAGCCTTCCTCGTGCGCTTTCAATGTATCTAACAAATCCACTGCAACCTGCTTGTCCGCCTCTGTTGCCGGCTCGGATCTCTGGTTCAGGAAAAATATGTCTTTCATAATCGGTCTTATCATGCTTTGTTACTCTCTTTCGTATGCGTTTTCATATAATTATAAAATTCTTGGTGCAGCCGCTGGAATTCTTCCGGTGCATGCATCGCATGTCGGTAAAGAAATCTGTTGCCAAATTCACTCTGATATACTCTGCTTAGAACCCCTGCCAGCATTCCTGTCGGCATATCTTTGATCATATAGAGCTTTGCAGGGCACAACATTCCCTTCTGGGCGATCCACTTCAGGTTCTTTTTCATCCGATAAGCTGTCAGCGTCATCAATTTTTCATTTGCACAGATTTTTTCCGGATGCCTGCTCTGGTAATAAGCATCTGCCAGCGGAATGATCACGCCAAGATGTGAGATCTGCCAGTGATGCATTTCCGGAACGATCTGATATGGAATGTGGCTTTTTCTAAATATGTATGCCAGTGCTTCTTCCCTGCTGCTCTTTCTTCCTCCGATCTCACCGAATGTTGTCGGCTGGATTGCTCTTGGCAGAAGCTGTGCATCCAGAATCCCACCTTCGATACAGCCGCCCGCTCCCGGAAATGCCGGAAGGATCCTGCCTTTTCCGCAGATTTTCTCCCATCTGCCATATGGTTTGATCGTATTAATCATCGTGACAATATTCGGACTTTTATTCTTACTGATATCTTCCAGTGCTTCTTCTACTTGATTCTCACGTACGGTCAGGAAAATAAACTGGTAGCGGTCATCCGGTTTTAACTCACTGATCGTCTTAACCTCAACTTTATGCGTTCTTGTCTTGCCTCTGTACCATAGACCGTGTCCCTGTAATTCTTTTAACCGCTGCCCTCTTGCTAAGACTGTTACATCCAGTCCCGCTTTGGCGAATCTGGATGCGTAGAAGCTTCCGATGACTCCAGCGCCGTAGATTAGGATCCGCATGGTGTATTCCTCCTTGGTGTATATTCGTATGTTCTGTATGGTTTCTTGTATTCTTTGATATATATATCTTCTGTTATAGCATCTGTTGTAATTCTAACACCCGGACTTTTGGATTTCAACATTGTTCCCGTTTATGGTACCACTGATTGTATTCTATTTTCTGTTTTTCATTTGTTAACAATTTCTTCCTAATTCCATCACACTTTCATCACATATTCCTTCTATACTAAGAATTGTTCGAAAGAACAAACACTTTAAATCTTTTTCATAACTTTTTCCTCAGGACTGCACTCCTCCCAAACAATGCAGTCCTATTTTTTTACAAAATTACCGGAGGGGACACAAAAAGCCACAAACTCCGTCCACACTGGCCCATTAGAAATTGTTGTCAGAACATTTCAAAAATTAATCCTTTAAATTCACTAAAATTCTAGTCATTTTAACCAATTCATGTTATTATCTTAAATAGGATTTTTAACAAAACGCACAGGAAGGAGCATTTTAACAATGGACGAAAGAATTAGCCGCGTATTGGAAAAAATGAAAGAGAAAGGAATTGATCAGTTACTGGTATCTGATCCACTGAGCATCCGCTTTTTAACAGGAATCATGGTAAATCCTGGGGAAAGATTATATGCCCTGTTACTTAGAACAAGTGGAAAACATACATTATTCCTGAACTATCTGTATTATGTATCAAATACAGGATTCGAAGAAGTATGGTTCAGTGACATGGATGACCAGATCGGTGTTCTGATGGAGCACATCGATACAAAGAGCACTCTTGGTATTGACAAGACATGGCCTGCACGTTTCCTCATTCCACTTCAGGAGCGCTGCCCTGAGATGAAGACTGTATGGGGATCTGACTGCGTAGACGGTGTTCGTGCTGTTAAAAACGCTGAGGAGATCGAGATCATGAAACATGCATCTGTAATCAATGATACGGTTATGGAAAGAGTTGCTAATTTCATCAAAGAAGGTATGACAGAGAAAGAAGTTGCGGACTTCATCGATGCTGAGTACCTGAAAGAAGGAGCAAGCGGAGTAAGCTTTGATACCATCGTATGTTTCGGAGCTAACGCTGCTGACCAGCACCATACACCAAGTGAGACAAGAACTCTGAAAGCCGGAGAATGTGTCCTGATCGATATGGGATGTATCTGGAATGGTTACTGCTCAGATATGACAAGAACATTCTACTGCAAGAGCGTAGACGATGAGCAGGCTGCTATCCATGATCTGGTTCGTACAGCCGTTGAGAAAGCTGAAGCCGTTATCAAACCTGGTGTACGTTTCTGTGATATCGACGCTCAGGCAAGAGATCTGATCGACGAAGCCGGATACAGCGAATATTGGAGAATCCGTCTTGGACACTTCATCGGACAGGAAGATCACGAGTATGGTGATGTAAGCCCGATCAACAAGAATGTAGCTGAGCCTGGTATGATCTTCTCTATCGAGCCTGGTATCTACCTCGAAGGAAAATACGGTGTTCGTGTTGAGGACCTTGTTCTCGTAACAGAAGACGGACATGAACTTCTGAATGCTGTAGATAAGAAATACCGCATTGTTGGTTAATTTTAAATCTTACATATTATTTTTTAAAGGCAGGACTTCATTTCCTGCCTTTTTATGTGCCAAAGTTTTCTGTATCTACAGAACCTGCCACCGGCAGCTTCTTCCGAACGCATGGCGATTAAAATAAGCCGGAAGACATTACATCTTCCGGCTTATTCCTAATTACCATTCAAGTTCACATTTTCTATTCTATATTTTCTGACTCGGCTTTCTCTTGCTCAGCTTTTTCTTACTCAGCCTTTTCTCTACGCTCATCCAGTTCTTTTCTGACTGTCGGATAGATCTTATCAATTCCCATGAATAAGTACCAGATGATAAGAACGATCACTGTAATCACCAGTGGCAGATACAGGAACAGTCCTTTGATTGCGAAGATTGCACTTGCTGACTGAACGGCTGCTGTTCCGTCATAATGTCCGGCTGCCAGGATCCATCCAAGTGCTGCTGTTCCAAGTCCGGTTCCGATCTTCTGTCCGAAGCTTGTCACACTATAAGTAATTCCTTCTTCACGGATTCCGTCTTTCCATTCACTGTAATCTACGACATCTCCGACAATTGCGAACAGGCATGAATACAATGCCGCATGTCCGATTCCCTGTAACACCAGACCTGTGTAAATCATTGGAAGATTAACAGGTCCTGCGATTTCAAGCACCAGTCCTGCTGCGTAGAATAAGAATCCTACAAACAGTGCTTTGATCTTTCCGAATCTTTTTGTAAATACCGGGATCAACATAATCGTAAGGATGGTCGGGATATAGTTGAACATGGTCATTGTACTGTTCAGCATCTCATCCCCTAATACGTATTTTGCATAGTAGATTCTGGATCCTCCGGTTAATCCAAGCGATGTATAGATCACTGCAAATGCAAGTGTGATCAGGATAAAGTATTTATTTCTGCAAAGGATCTTAATTGTTTTCAGCGGATGTGTCTTCTTCTTCGCTGTTGTTTCTTTTTTGATTGGTTTGTATCTTTCTTTTGTTCCGGCAAATGTTGTGATGAACATTCCAAGTGCTACGATTGCATACACGATACTCATGCATGTCCAGCCACGCTGTCCGTTTCCAAGGAAATGTACCAGTGGAATCGTGATCACGTTAATCACAAGCTGTGCAATCATGGTAAATTCAAAACGGATCGTGTTCATGACATTTCTGTCGTGCTGCTCTGTGGTTACCAGTGAAAGCATTGTATTATAAGAAAGGTTAGATGCTGTAAAGCATACCGCTGCAAGGAATATGTATACAAGTAACAGGTAAATTGCTTTTCCATTTGCACCAAGGTCCGGTACTGTAAAGATCATGATCAGGCTGATGACCAGCGGTGGCGCACTCCAGAGTACCCACGGACGGGCTTTTCCCCATCTGGTGTTCGTCTTATCTATAATGATTCCCATAAAAAGATCCGATACGCCATCGAATAATCTGGCGATCAGCATCAGTGTTCCTACTACTCCTGCAGCAATACCTGCCACATCAGTACAATATATCGTCAGGAAAGAGGCTACCGTTGTCCATACCAGATTTGCTCCGATATCACCTACTCCATAACAGATTTTCTCTCCCAGAGATACTTTCATTCCATCCGCATTCTCTGTGATGGCTTCCTGTGTATTCTGTCCGGCTTTTTCTTTACTCACTCCGACGGATATTTTATCAACCGCTTCCATCTTAATTCCTCCTCTTTTTTGTTCTGAACCCACTATATCAGAATCCAAATTTTAAAAAGGAGCAATTTTTTCGGAAAGGAGTAATTTTATAAACTGTTATGCATTAATCCGCCTGTATTCATTTGGAAGCATCCCTTCTTCCTGTTTAAATACTTTACTCATATACTTTGGATTGGAAAATCCAGTCATTGCAGCTATCTGATTTAATTTCAGATCTGTATCCAGAAGTAATTCTTTCACATGCATGATTTTAAATTTTCGTACCGTCTCCGTAAAGGAAGTCCCCGTTTCTTTCTTTAATTGTGTTCCCAGATATTGCTCTGTAACATGAAGTCTTCTGGCTGTTTCTTCCAAAGTAATCCCGTCACTATAACATTCTTTCATAATTATCAGTGCTTTTTGTACCAGATATTCAGAAGATGTCTGGTTGATCTGACTTATCTCGATGCTGGAGAATAATTCCATCATGACTGCTTCTATCTCCTCCCAAGAAACTGCACCTAAGATTGTCTTTAACACTCTCTGAACCATCAATTCCTCATCCCGCAATGTGCCACACTCCTTGGCTGTATTGATTATCGCATATGCGAAACGGATACACACTTCTCTGAGTTCCTGTGGACTGTGTACTTCTATGCGTCCATATTTCATGAATTTCTGAAAACAACCGGTAAATTCTTCTGCATTCATATGTATTACTGCACTTCTGGCCCTGTTTTCAAGCTCTGCCGGATAAATGAACTGATACGTTCTCATCTGTAGAATTTTCTCGCATTCAATCAATACCCTGTCTCCGAGTATCAGATGCCAGCCACATGCCTTTTCTAATTCCAGCTCTGTCTCAGTCAGTCTGTTAAGTCCCTTACATTCCTTCCATGTAAATACGCCACGGTCATGCAGTCTTACGGAACATGCCGGTACTACCGAATGTTTTACGTATTTCAATAATTTACTGACATCTTCCTCACCATAAAAGCAGACCAATGCGGCCTGTTGTTTTTCACGAGGCAGCCAGCACAGTTTCCATTCCGGATTGTGTTCTTTCAATTCCTCCAGAAATAATCCGACTTCTTTCTTCTCACTTTCATAACATTTTCCAAGGAAAATGTACATACAATACAGGCTGTGTCCCTGAATGATTCCATAATTATCTGCCAGCACAGCGTCCAGCCTTTCATTCTTCTCATATTCACCATCCAGGATATCCTTCAGAATCTTTTCCAATGAAAGAGAATTCTTTCCCCTCTGTTCTACAAATAACTCTTCTTTAATTTTTTCCAGCGTTTTCTTTAGTTCTGTCAGATTCACCGGTTTTAGCAGATAATTTTCAATTCCCAGTTCGATTGCTTTTTTCGCATAGCTGAAATCCGAGTAGGCTGTAAGAATAATCACTTTTGTATAGATTCCTCTTGCCCGTGCTTCTTTCAGCATCTGCAGTCCATCCATATCCGGCATCTGGATATCCAGCATGATCAGATCCGGCATTTCCTCTTCCAGAAGTATCAGTCCTTCTGCTCCATTCTCCGCACTGCCTACGACCTGATATTCCGGACTTATCTTATTTAAAATATGTACAAGTCCTTCTCTGATCGGTTTTTCATCTTCAATAACTGCTATCTTCATCTTTTTGTTCCTCCTGCAATGGCACAAACAAATGTACTTTCACTCCACTTGGAGATACATTTTCAAAATAAATCACTGCATCTTCTCCGTAATAAAGTTTCAGACGTTTTCTTACATTCGAGATTCCAAAATGATTCTTGATCTCTTTTCCCATATTCAGGTCTTTCAACTGATCTTCTTCTATATGCCGGCCGTTGTTTGCGATAATAATATGCATCTGTTCTTCCGCTTTGGATACCTCGATCGTCAGACGATGTGCTCCTTCATAACCACGGAAACTATATTTGATCGCATTTTCCACAAATGGCTGCAGCAGCATCTTGTGAATCTTGCATTTCCCGTACGAATCTTGAATTTTAAATTCCAGTTCAATCTCTTCTCCCAGTTTTTCCTGCTGGAGAAGGATGTATTTTTCCAGCCATCCTTTTTCCGCATCAATTGTGGTAAATTCACCGGCATCATTGATCGCATAGCGCAGGATGTCCGCAAGTGCCACCAACATCTCGCTGATCTCATATTGTTCATTCTCAATTGCTTTCCAGTTGATCGTATCCAGAATATTATAAAGGAAATGTGGATCGATCTGAGCCTCTAATGCAGAGATTTCTGCATTCTTCTGCTCCATTGCCGATTCTTTTACCTGTCCGATCAAATTGTGGATACGTTCCGACATTTCATTAAATCCTTCAGATATTTCCTGAATCTCTGTACTGTCTTTTTCTTTGACTTCAAGCTTTTCCCGGAAATTATCTTTTTCGAGATTTTTCATTGCATCCACAATGTCATTTACCGATATCATGACCGGTTTGGTAACACGATAGATCAGAAGGACAAAGATCAGCAGAACAGCAAGCGCTACCATGATCCAGAATATCACCTGTTCTTCAATTGCTTTCTGATATTCACGAATCGACTGACATAAGAGGATTGACCAGCCGCTTCTGGCATTTTTGATTGCCTTCTGATTAACCTTTGCACTATCCAAAGCCTTCTCTTGCCGGCCAAGCATCTTTGTATCTTCTGCCCCTACGATCACTCCGTCTTTCACAAGATATACTCTGGACCCTTTTCCTGCGCTTAATACCGATTCCAGTTCATCCAAATTGACAGACAGGATTACATATCCTAGATCCTCACTGATATCCCAGTAATTAACCACCTTTCTCCCGATATGAAACATACGCTCAGGATTGTCCGTATCTTTATCAACATCATAGGACAGCAGCTTTGTCTCATCCGGAATTTTTACCTTTTCCATCCATGTACTATTCACCGAAGATGACGACAGTCGGTCGTAAAATATCCGCCTCTTGTCTGAAAGCACAAGCTGGATTCCGTCAACTCCTTCATTTCTATTACAGATATGGGCAAAATCTCTTCTCATATTATATGCATCCGCTTCCGGAATTTCTTCCGAATCATTTGCATTTACTACAAGGCTCAGAAATTCTTCATCTGTTGTAATAGCATAAAGTAACGTTTCGTATTTATCCAGCGTCATATTCAGGCTCTGATTTGCTTTCTGCAAGTCAGCCTCTGCCTGATTGTTCATATTCTCTAATGTACTTGTCTTTAATCTCTCCTGCGATATCAGTGCAAAAATAGCAAGCGGAATACATGCCGTAATGATAAATGCCGGTATTAATATCTGCCGGAGATTTTTCTTTCTCTTTTTCATCTGTTTTCTGCTCCAATACTCTCTATCTTTTCTGCACTTTTGTCCAGTATAGTCTGTGAATCGTTTTCATTTACCAGGATTTCTCTTAAGGTATCCGAAAGTGTCAGTGAGATCTGCGGCCAGTTTCTGCTGATCTCCCTTGTCCTGGCATTCTGATACAGATCTATAAATGTCCCTTTTTCCTTATCATTTTCAAACTGTTGCTGCATAATCTCCTGCCTTGGTGCAAGAAATCCGAACTCATCTATGTACTCTTTCATCCGCTTTTTGTCCGCAAGAAATTTCAAAAACTGAATCGCATATTCCTTATTTTCATTATCTGCCACCGCCAGAATCTCTCCTCCGGCCACCGTAACCTGTGGATTTCCGCATGGAATCGCCGCAACACCAAATTCAAGATCCGGATTGCCTTCACGGATACTGTCGATTGCCATAGAGGAATTGAACATCATTGCGATCTTTCCCTTTATAAACTGATTCGTCAGATCTCCCATCGTAAGGGAAATACTCTGCAGACTTAAGCTTCCTTCCTGCTCCATCTCTTTTAAGAATAAAAATGCCTGCTGCCCGGTTGCTGTATTGATGCTATGGATATCTCCACCCATAGACCACAGAATCGGAAGAAACTCATACATACTTTCCTCTGTCTGCAGTGCCGTGATCGCGAAGCCTTTTATCGTTTTATCACTGACCTTCTCCGCAACCTCTTTGAATTCTTCCCAATTCTCCGGAATCTTGCATCCTGCTTTCTCCAGAATCTTCTTATTATAAAACATCGCCGTACAGTTCACTCCAAACGGCTGTCCATAGATTCTTCCATCCGCAGAACATGGTGCCAGCGCTTTTTCTGAATACTCCTGTAATTCCGGGATCTCATCTGTCAGATCTGCAAATGGTTTCATCTGATGGAGAAATTGAAAATCCGAAGAATCCACCAACGCAATATCCGGCATTTTTTCTTCCGACATGGACAATGCCAGCTGTTTCTTGAAATCTTCATCCGGTATGTAGGATACCTTAACTTCTATTTTATCTTGTGACTGGTTAAACTGATCTACCAGTTCTTCCAGATGCTGCTGGTTTCCCGGGATGTCCCAGTAATGCCACAGTTCGATTTGTTTTTTCTTTGTTATTTTTGTTTTCTCTTGTTTCTGGCAGCCTCCGCACATGAACATGGAAGCGATCATTACTGCACACAGGCAGACAGAAATGTATTTTCCTGTTCTCTTCATCTTCTTTCTCCAGTTTTTAAGTTCTTTTCCAGTCCTTACTACTTTTGGCACTTAGTACTTCCAGCGCTTACTACTGTACCTTTATCTGTCCCAGTATCTCCCCGATCGGTGCCGCAATCGTCAACTCCGCACCAACTTCTCTGGCTGTTGCACCCTTATTGATCACCACCAGATGTTTTCCTCTGAAATAATCAATAAATCCTGCTGCCGGATAAACGATCAGTGATGTGCCACCTATGATCAGCGTATCTGCTTCACTTATTGCCTTCACACTCTTATTGATCACATTAGAATCAAGACCTTCCTCATAGAGTACAACATCCGGTTTGAGCATTCCACCGCAGCTGCATCTCGGGATTCCGTCTGCATGTTTTACATAAGCCGCATCGTAGAATTTATGGCATTTCATGCAGTAATTGCGATGAATACTTCCGTGCAGTTCCAGTACATTTTTGCTTCCTGCCTCCTGATGAAGTCCGTCAATATTCTGCGTGATCACGGCAGTTAATTTGCCGGCCGCTTCTAGTTCTGCAAGCTTGCGATGTGCAGCATTCGGTTTCGCATCCAGGAACATCATCTTCTCCTTATAGAATTCATAGAATCCTTCCGGGTTCTGTACGAAGAAACTGTGGCTTACGATCTGTTCCGGTGAATACTTATACTTCTGCCGGTATAATCCATCCGCACTTCGGAAATCCGGAATATCACTCTCTGTAGAGACACCTGCACCTCCGAAAAATACAATTCTTTCACTGTCATCAATAATTGTCTGTAATTGTTCTGCTTCTTTTTCGTACATTGCTATTCCTCCTGAATTCTGTGAATTTAATTTTGTATTTCTGACATATGCAGAAAAAACTGCCCACAACCTGTTAAGGCTGCATGACAGTCACTTTCTATCTTCTTATTTGTTATTCTCTTTCTCGATCCATGCAGCTACTTCATGCAGATTTGGAAGATAACTCCATCATTCCTTATTCTCACTATACCCGGTAAAGAATTCAGATAATGCATCCAGTGTCTTCACAAGTACCGGAAGTTCGGTATCATCCAGTTTGTCCAGGATAGCCTGTGTCATCTGTCTGTGGTAATCTTCGTGATGATGGTAAGCCTTTACACCTTTTTCTGTCAGCTTGACAAGAACGACTCTTCTGTCTTCTTCACTGCGGTGACGCTCCACATATCTTTTATTCACCAGACTGTTCATGGCAGTCGTAAGGGATCCTACCGTAATATTCAGCTTTCTGGCGATGGAAGACATATTATTTCCTTCTCCGAGTCCGATTGCTTCTATTACATGCATATCATTATTTGTAAGATCCTTGAACTCGTCCGTAATAATCGCCTTTTCTTCCAGCTCCCATATTTCATTGATCAGACTGACCAGTGTCTGATTGATCATCTTATATGCGTCATCCATTCCCATCTTCTGTAATTTCCTTCACTTTAACTCTTCATTCTTTACTCTTGTCTTTTATTATACCCTTTCTGGCATCAGAGAATCAATAACTTCTTTCACAGTTTCCAGATGATCTGCTCTATATGCATATGCCCCGCAGAAAAGTAATGCATCATCGACATTTCCCTTTGCAGCATTGATCAGTGCCTGCGTAATACAATATGGTGTCGTTCCCGGATTACAGTGTTTCAGACAGCGGTAACAATGTGCGGGAGCGATCCTGCCCTGTTCTTTTACTTTTTTCATAAAGGGATTCAGAATCGCACGTCCCGGCATTCCCACAGGACTTTTTACGATCACAATATCTTCTTTTCCGGCATTCAGATATGCTTCTTTATAGCGGATGTCTGCGTCACATTCTTCCGTTGTAACGAATCTGGTTGCCACTTGTATCGCATCTGCCCCAAGGGAAAATGCATGTGCGGCGCTTTCGCTGTCATGAATTCCTCCACCGATTGCTATCGGAATCTTCTTTTCGTATTTATCCGAATAGTTCTGTATGATTTCTTTGATTTTCTGAATCTCCTGATCGTATATTGCCTGTCCTTCATATTCATCCAGCTGATCTTCACGGAATCCCAAATGTCCCCCGGCAAGCGGTCCTTCGATCACTACCAGATCCGGTATTCTTTGATATTTTTTATCCCAGTACTTTAATATGACATTCGCCGACTTTGCAGTAGATACGATCGGCGCAAGCAGAATGTCCGAATCCCCCACATATTTCGGAAGTTCCGTCGGAAGTCCCGCTCCCGATACGATCAGATCTGCGCCTGCTTCTACCACCGCATGCACATATTCTTCATAATGCTCCATGGCAACCATCAGATTAAATCCTATGATTCCATTCGGTGCCAGTTTTCTTGCTTTTTCATATTCCGATTTCACCGCTCTTAAGTTTGCTTCTAATGGATTCTTTTCAAAATCTTTTTCTTTAAAGCCGGGTTGAGCGGCAGAGATAATCCCTATGCCGCCCTCTTTTGCAACTGCTCCGGCAAGATTTCCAAGGCTGATCCCTACTCCCATACCGCCCTGGATAACCGGAACTTTTGCCATCTTTGTTCCTATTTTCAATGGTTGTATTTCCATATCTTTTTTCCTCGTCATATTTATTATAGAATCTATGTGTTCATACCTATTACATATTTCTGAAGCGCTCGTATCTATGTCTTATCAATTCCTGTTCTGACATGCTTCCATATCTCATCAGAAACTCTTCTATTGCTTCATTTATCTGCATGATCACAGAATCCATATTCTGAACCGTATATGTTTCCGGTTCTGCGAAAACACGCTCTACGATTCCCTGTGCTTTCAAATTCTCTGCTGTCAGCTTCATCACTTCTGCGGCTTCTTTTGCTTTAGAACTGTCTTTCCATAGAATGCTTGCGAATCCTTCCGGCGAAAGAATCGAATAGATAGAATTCTCCAGCATCCACACTTCATCCGCAGTTGCCATCGCAAGTGCTCCGCCGCTTCCGCCTTCACCGATAATGATAGATGCGACCGGAACCTTTAATCCGGACATCTCATAGATATTTCTGGCAATCGCTTCTCCCTGTCCGCGCTCTTCTGCTTCCAGTCCGCAGAACGCTCCCGGTGTATCGACCAGACAAATGACAGGTCTGGCAAATTTTTCTGCCTGTTTCATCAGTCTTAATGCTTTTCGATAACCTTCCGGTTCCGGCATGCCGAAGTTTCTTTCGATATTTTCTTTCGTATTTCTTCCCTTTGCCTGTGCGATCACCGTTACCGGCATACCATGGAACCTTGCCACACCGCCAATGATTGCTTTGTCATCCGCAAAATATCTGTCACCGTGGAATTCTACAAAGTCTGTAAAGAGCGCATCAATGTAATCACTTCCTACCGGACGGTCTTTTCGTCTGGAAAGTTCTACTCTCTGCCATGCCGTTAATTTTTCTTCTTTCCTTCCGTCTGCCACCAGATCCTGAGCACATTCTTTTCTATTAAAATCTGTTCCTTTTCCATTCTCATGAAGTGCAAGGATTTTAGAAAGTACTGCTTTCATCTGCGGACGTTCTACAATGGCATCCAGGAACCCATGTTCCAGTAAGAACTCTGCTCTTTGGAATCCCTCCGGAAGCTTCTGGCCGATGGTCTGCTCGATCACTCTTGGGCCTGCGAACCCGATCAGAGCTTTTGGCTCTGCCAGGATCACATCCCCGAGCATCGCAAAGCTTGCGGTTACTCCGCCAGTCGTGGGATCAGTCAGTATGCTGATATAAAGAAGTCCGGCATCACTGTGGTGCTTCAGTGCTGCGGATGTCTTTGCCATCTGCATCAGAGAGACGATTCCCTCCTGCATGCGGGCCCCTCCGGAGCAGGCAAATAAGATGACCGGAAGTCTTTCTTCTGTTGCCCGCTCTACTGCCCTTGCTATCTTCTCTCCAACTGCTTCTCCCATGCTGGCCATCAAAAATCTCCCATCACAGACTCCGATAGCCGTCTCACGGCCGTCAATCTTTGCTTTTCCTGTTATGACTGCTTCTGAAAGCCCTGTCTTTTCCTGCAGTTTTTCCAGTTTTTCTTCGTATCCTTTGTATTCCAGAGGATTCCCTCCCTGAAGATCAGAATCCCACTCTTCAAAAGAACCTTCATCTGTAACCATCTCGATCCTTCGTCTCGCATGCACGCGGAAATATCCCCCGCACTTCGGACAGATGTAATGATCTTTCTTTACATCCTCTGCAATAATTGCTCCTCCACACTTGTTACATTTGCGGAGTAATCCCTCCGGTACTTCCGGTCGTCTGGTAAATGTAATATAATTCTTTCTTCCGACAGCAATTCTGGTTTTCTTAAATACGTTGTCCAGCTTCATCAGCAGTCACCTCTACAGTCTTTCAATAAATTCAATATCTATATTTCCCTCAATGTAATCCGGATGATTCACAATTCCATACTGATAATCCACATTCGTGTCAATTCCTTCTATAATGACCTCACCCAGCGCACTCTGCATCTTGTGGATTGCTTCCTGACGGTTCTTCGCCCATACGATCAGTTTTGCCACCATGGAATCATAATATGGCGGAATCGTATAACCACTGTATATTGCAGAATCGATGCGGATTCCCTTTCCTCCCGGAAGATACATATCCGTGATCGTTCCCGGAGACGGGCGGAATCCTTTCTCCGGATTCTCTGCATTGATCCTGCACTCGATCGCATGTCCGGTCAGTTTAATGTCTTCCTGTGTATAGGACAGCTTCTGTCCGGATGCGATACGGATCTGTTCCTTTACAAGATCTACACCGGTTACCCATTCCGTTACCGGATGCTCCACCTGGATCCTGGTATTCATTTCCATGAAATAAAAGTTCCCGGATTTTTCTAATAAGAACTCGATCGTTCCGGCATTCTCATACCCTGCTGCTTTGGCGGCTTTCACCGCCGCATCTCCCATCTTTTTTCTCAGTTCATCTGACAATGCAACAGATGGGGATTCTTCAATCAATTTCTGGTGATTACGCTGGATGGAACAGTCTCTTTCTCCCAGATGGATCACATTGCCATATTTATCTGCCAGAATCTGGAACTCAATATGTCTTGGATTTTCTACAAAGTGTTCAATGTACATCGTCGAATCGGCAAATGCCATCTCGGTCTCTTTCTGCGCCGTCTGAAATGCAGATTCAAACTCTTCCGGTGTCCAGGCAGTACGCATGCCTTTTCCTCCGCCGCCAAGGGCAGCTTTTATAATAACCGGATAGCCGATCTCCTGTGCCAACGCAACACCTGTCTTTGCATCGTAGACCGGTTCCTTACTTCCAGGTATGACCGGAACGCCTGCTGCCATCATCGTATTTCTCGCAACCTGTTTATTACCAAGGCTCGCAATGACTTTGGAATCCGGTCCGATGAATGTAATATTGCATTGCTCACATAATTCTGCAAATTTACTGTTCTCAGACAGGAATCCGAATCCGGGATGAATTGCATCTGCACCACTGATGATCGTTGCACTGATGATATTTTCCATACTGAGATAGCTGTCTTTTGACGGAGCAGGACCTATGCAGATTGCTTCATCTGCAAGCTTCGTGTGCAGTGCTTCTTTATCTGCCTCGGAATAGACCGCCACAGTCTCTATTCCCATCTCACGGCAGGCACGGATGATACGCACTGCAATCTCTCCCCTGTTTGCGATCAATACTTTTTTAATCATCTTTCCTTACACTCCTATGCTGCTTTTTGTTTATCCAACCATAAATGTCAGTTCTGCACTGACTACTACCTTTCCATCCACACTTGCGACTGCCTCGCCGACACCGACAGGTCCTTTTCGCCGGATGATCTTCGTCTCCAGACGTACCTTGTCTCCCGGAACGATCTTACCTTTGAATTTACATTTATTGATTCCGCCGAAATATGCAATCTTTCCTTTGTTTTCTTCCAGACTTAAGATTGCAACCGCACCGGCCTGCGCCAGCGCTTCCACAGTCAGTACTCCCGGCATCACCGGTTCTTCCGGAAAATGTCCGGCGAAGAATTCTTCTCTGTAAGACACACATTTATATCCCACTGCGTATTCTCCCGGTACATAATCCTCAATGTAATCCAACAGAAGAAATGGGTGGCGGTGCGGGATGATTTCTTTTATCTGATTGATATCCAAATGATTCATACTGTCCTCCTACACGATGCGGAACAATGGCTGTCCATATTCCACACCTTCCTGATTATTTACCAGAATCTCTGCAACTGTTCCGCTGTAATCGCTTTCGATCTCATTCATCAGCTTCATTGCTTCTACAATTCCGAGTGTCTGTCCTTTTTCTACTCTGTCACCGACTTTTACGAAACTTTCCGCATCTTCCGCAGGTGCTGCATAGAATGTTCCTACCAGCGGGGATTCCACCACATTCCCGACAGGTGTTTCTTCGGCAGATGTTCCCGATATCTGATCTCCTTCTGCTGCTTTTTTTATCTCAGCAGCAGAAGTTGTTACCGCATTCACCGGTGCAGACAGATTTTCCGTCACATAGCATGTATTTTCTTTCTTGCTCAAATGCAATTTGATTCCTTCTTCCTCATATTTAAATCCTGTCAGATCTGACTTTGACACGGCATCTATGAGTTCGATCATTTTCTCCATTTCCATATGCTTTTTGTCCCTCCTGTGATTCTCCGCTAGCCTTCATACCGCTTCAACAATAACACTGCATTATGCCCTCCGAATCCAAGCGAGTTGGTCAGTACATAATCCACTTTCTTCTCAATCGGCGCACCAATTGCATAATTCAGGTCACATTCTTCATCTGCAGTTTCTGTTCCGACAGTCTGATGAATGAAGTTATCCTGAATTGTCTTCACACAAGTAATAAACTCTACACCTCCTGCTGCGCCAAGCAGATGTCCGATCATAGATTTTGTAGAATTGATCACAACATCCTTTGCCGCTTCGCCGAGTGCCAGCTTAATTGCACGTGTCTCGAACAGGTCATTATGATGTGTACTGGTTCCATGTGCATTGATATAATCTACCTGAGAAGGTTCGATCCCGCCTTCTTCCATTGCAAGTTCCATTGCTTTGGCTGCTCCGCTTCCGTCTTCTGCCGGAGAAGTAATATGATATGCATCTCCCGTAGAACCGTATCCGACAAGTTCGGCATAGATGACTGCACCACGTTGTTTTGCATGTTCCAGTTCTTCCAGAACAACTACACCTGCACCTTCTCCGAGAACGAATCCATCCCTGTCTTTATCAAATGGTCTGGATGCCTTCATCGGATCTGTAGAAGTCGAAAGTGCTGTCAGACTTGTGAATCCTGCGACTCCGGTCTCACAGATACATCCTTCTGCTCCACCCGCCAGCATCACTTCTGCGTCACCATACTGGATCGCACGGAATGCATCACCGATGCAGTTTGTTCCACTGGCACATGCTGTGACAACATTCGTGCATTTTCCTTTCAGCCCAAGCTGGATGGAAATATTACCTGCTGCCATGTTCGAGATCATCATCGGAACCAGCAATGGATTGACTCTTCCCGGTCCTTTGGTCCGGATCTTTTCATATTCTTTTTCTACTGCCTGAAGGCTTCCGATACCGGAACCTACGATCACACCGACACGGAACGGATCTTCTTTTGACATATCAAGTCCGGAATCCTCGAATGCTTCTTTCGCCGCCGCTACCGCATACTGGGAAAATGGCTCCATTCTTCTTGCTGCCTTAAAATCCATTCTGTCTTTTGCCTGAAAATCTTTTACCTCGGCCGCAATTTTCACCTTATATTCCGTAGTGTCGAATTTTGTGATCTCTCCGATTCCTACTTTACCTTCTTTGATACCGTCCCAGAACTCCTCTACGGTATTTCCGATCGGAGTCACTGCTCCAAGTCCTGTCACTACAACCCTTCTCTTCATATATCTTAATCTCCTTTACATCACCATACCGCCGTCTACATGCAATACCTGTCCGGTAATATATCCCGCATCCTCTGACGCAAGAAATGCAACCGCATTCGCCACATCTTCTGCTTTTCCGAATTTTCCAAGCGGAATCTGTGCGGCAGACGCTTCTTTTATCTTTTCCGGAAGTACTTCTGTCATGTCGGTCTCGATAAATCCCGGTGCAACTGCATTGACCGTGATTCCTCTGGATGCCACTTCTCTGGCTGCTGTTTTGGTCAGTCCGATCACACCTGCTTTGGACGCCGCATAATTTGCCTGTCCTGCATTACCGCTGACACCTACAACAGATGCCATATTTATAATGCGTCCGCTTCTCTGGCGGATCATCTGGCGGAGCGCAGCTCTTATTGTATGAAATGTTCCCTTCAAGTTTGTGTCCAATACCTTATCAAAATCTTCTTCTGACATCTTCATAAGGAGTCCATCCTTTGTGATTCCTGCATTATTAACCAGAATATCAATTCTTCCCTGCTCCTTGATCACCGTCTCGATGAATTCTTTACAAGCATCAAAATCGGCCACATTACATTGTATGATCACCGCTTTACCGCCTGCAGACTCAACTTCATTCTTTACTTCTTCGGCTCTTTCTCTGGAACCGTTATAGTTGATCACAACTGTTGCTCCTTTTGATGCAAGCTTTACAGCGATTGCTTTTCCAATTCCTCTGGATGCTCCGGTTACAACCGCAACTTTTCCTTCCATTGTCTGATCCATCTTTACGATTCCTCCATACTGTTTCCACCATCTGCGAGTTCCTCACAGACTTTATCCACATCCTCCCACTGGGAAATGTGGAATACTTTCACATTTCGATTGATTTTTCTTAAGAATCCTTCCAGTGTCCTGCCCGGTCCGATTTCGACGAATGTATCCACACCATCTGCGATCATGCGCTCCATGCTCTGCATCCAGCGCACCGGTGAACTGATCTGTGTCGTAAGAAGCCCCGGAGTTTCTCTGATATCCGTTACTTCTTCTGCCGATACGTTTGTCACATACGGAATCTTCAATTCATGAAATCTAGTATTCTCCAGCTCTTCTGCCAGCTTCTCTCCCGCCGGAACCAGCATCTTCGAATGGAACGGTCCGCTGACATTTAACATAATTGTCCGTCTTGCACCTGCTTCTTTTAATTTTCCGGCTGCTTCTTCCACAGCCTTCGTCTTGCCGGTGATAACAATCTGTCCCGGACAATTATAATTTGCAACTGATACATCTGCGATCGGTTCGATCACTTCTTCGATTTTCTCTGCATCCATGGAGATGACCGCACACATAGCACCTTCTCCTGCCGGCACCGTATTCTGCATCAGAATTCCTCTTTTTCTCACCAGACGGATCGCATCCATATCATTCATCCCGCCGGCAATTGCGATCGCCGGATATTCACCAAGACTTAATCCTGCCGTAACATCTGCTTTCAACCCTTTATTCTCTGCAACTCTTGTCATCGCAAGACAAGTGGTAACCATCGCTGCCTGCGTATATTCCGTCAGATCCAGTTTGTCATTTTCTTCAAAGCAGAGTGCTTTCATATCCAGACCAAGCTCCTCACCTGCCTGATCGAATATGTATCTTGCGATCTCACTGTTCTCATAAAAGTCGGCTCCCATGCCGGCTTTCTGAGCTCCCTGTCCGGGATAAATAAATGCAGTCTTACTCATAGAATCCTTTTCCTCCGATCAATGCATCTGTCTCATTCACCAGTTTCTGAACCAGCTCTTTACATGACATTCTTTCTTTTACCATACCTGCAATCTGTCCTGCCATTACACTTCCGTTCTTCACATCGCCTTCTACAACTGCTTTTCTAAGTCCGCCAAGTGTAAGCTTTTCTAATTCTTCAAATCCGGCTCCGGCGTTCTCCAGTTCCAGATATTTTCTCGTCATATCATTGCGAAGGGCTCTGACCGGATGTCCTGTGGTTCTTCCTGTTACTTTGGAATCAATATCCTTCGCTTTGATGATTCTTTCTTTGTAATTCTCATGTACCTGGGATTCATCTGTAACGACAAAATGTGTTCCCATCTGAACACCTTTTGCTCCCAGCATAAATGCGGCAGCGATTCCTCTTCCGTCTGCAATTCCTCCGGCAGCAATAACCGGAATATTGACTGCATCCACGATTTGCGGAACAAGCACCATCGTTGTACTCTCGCCGATATGTCCGCCGGCTTCACATCCTTCTGCTACCAGGGCGTCTGCCCCGCAGCGTTCCATTCTCTTCGCCAGGGCTACAGAAGCAACAACAGGAATAACCTTTACTCCGGCTTCTTTCCACATCTTCATGTATTTCTCCGGATTACCTGCACCGGTGGTCACAACTTTTACACCTTCTTCAACGATTACCTTTGCAACCTCATCTGCATAAGGACTCATCAGCATGATGTTGACACCGAACGGTTTATCTGTCAGTTCTTTTGCCTTGCGTACCTGATCTCTTACCCAGTCTGCCGGAGCACTTGCTGCACCGATGAGTCCCAGTCCGCCGGCTTCAGATACACCTGCTGCCAGATGATATTCTGCTACCCAGGCCATACCGCCCTGGATGATCGGGTATTCAATTCCTAATAATCTGGTTACTTCTGTCTGCATAATCTCTATACTCCCTGTCTTTTTATAATCTCATTTTTATGTTACTGTCCTGTATTTCTTACTCTTTGTGAGCATTTACGTACTCTACAACATCACCTACTGTTACGATCTTTTCCAGATCTTCGGATGGAATCTCGATTCCGTATTCATCTTCCAGTGCCATTGTCAGTTCAAAAAGATCCAGGGAATCTGCTCCGAGGTCATCTTTGAATGATGCATTTTCTGTGATCTTGCTTTCCTCTACTCCTAAGTTATCTGCTACCATTTTTTTAATCTGTTCTAACATGTTTTTGTTCTCCTTCTCATATTTGTTTTTACTGTTTTTTACCATTCCAGAATACTTGCGCCCCAGGTAAGTCCTGCGCCAAATCCCGCGAGGATAATCTTCTGACCTTTTTGCAGCTTTCCGACTCTGTTCAGTTCATCAAGAAGAATCGGAATGCTTGCGGAAGATGTATTTCCGTATTCTTCCAGATTCATCGGAAATTTTTCCAATGGCTCGCCCAGCCGCTTTGCGATTGCTTCTACGATCCTTTTGTTCGCCTGATGTAAGATATAAAAGCTGATTTCTTCCTGAGCCACATTATTTTTTTCCAGCACTTCTTTTACTGCCTGCGGCACGCTCTTTACTGCAAACATAAATACTTCTCTTCCATCCATCTGCATCAGATATTCTTTTTCATCCGTCTTCGGCAGATCTTCCGGCGATAACTCGCTTCTGTCATATCTGCTCCGGCAGCACAGTGCTTCTCCTTTGGAACCATCGGAGTGTGTCACTGGAAGATAATATCTCATATCTTCACTTTTCAGTACCGCTGCTCCGGCACCGTCTCCGAACAGGATACATGTTCCGCGGTCCTTCCAGTTCGTCAGGTTCGACAAACTTTCACTGCCAATGATCAGAGCCGTCTGATACACACCCGCATTCAGATACGCCGCCGCTGTATTATAAGCAACTACGAATCCGGTACATGCCGCACTCAGATCAAAACAGGTTGCACGCTTTGCTCCGAGTTCTCTTTGCACTTCACAGGCTGTACATGGAAGTATTACATTTGAAGAAATCGTAGAAACGATGATCAGATCCACGTCGTCTGCAGTAATACCTGCATTTTCAAGTGCCTGTCGTCCGGCTTGGACGGCCATGGATACCGTCGTCTCTTCTCTGATGATATGACGTCTCACGACTCCGGTTCTCTCCCGGATCCACTCATCACTGGTATCAACCAGTTTTGCAATGTCATTGTTATCCATTACAAATGATGGTACGCAAGATCCTGTCCCACATATTCTTCCAGTCATTCTAAATACCTCTGATTTATTTTGATTCTAAATTATTTTGACTGTCAAAGTATATATCAAGAAATTTTGTTTGTCAAGTATTTTGAATATCAAAATATATTTTTATTTTCCAGGCATCTGGTGTTTACCGGAAATTCATATAATTATGATAATGTATCTTAACTTATAGCAACTTTTCTTCCCACTCTTTTTCTTTGAATCCGGTCAGGACGAAGTTGTCTCCAATTACGAGTGGGCGTTTTACGAGCATTCCGTCGGTTGCCAGGAGTTTTAACTGGTCGTCCTCCGTCATTTCTTTTAGCTTATCTTTCAGGTTCATCTGCTTGTACAACATGCCACTGGTATTGAAGAATTTTTTGAGTTGGAGTCCGCTCATTGTGTACCATTCTTTTAATTCTTCGTATGTTGGATTTTCTTCTTTGATTGCTCGTTCTTCAAATTCTACGTTGTGTGCTTCCAGCCACTTTAATGCTTTCATGCAGGTGCTGCATTTTCTGTATACAAATACTTTCATAATAGATTCTCCTTTTCCATTTTTGCTTATTTTTCACAATATATTATTAGTGTTTCATATCATTCTTCCAACGTTTTATTTCTTCTACACTATGCCCTACTGCTTCTGCAATCATGTCTTCCCTTGCTCCTAATTCAAGCAACTTCATTGCTGTTTCATATTTTCCTTTTTCTTTTCCACGCTCTTCTCCTATTAACTCTCCCGCTTTGTAAATCTTATCCATCTCTTTACACATAATCTCCACTCCTTCCTGTGTCTCTTTCAATACTCTTACCCGCTCTGCCAATACTTTGCTATACATGTCTTCTGCCTTTGTACAATGAAAATCATGCATCAATCTGCCCAGATCTGTATTTTCTTTCATCCGGGCGTTAATATATATAATTTCGCTTTTATCATTATAATCTCTGCCGGTTTCTCTTACAGTCCGTTTGATATGTAAGATGGGTGCAACTTCATTTTCTACTTCCATTTCTTTTCTGCCAGTCACAGCCACACAGTCAAGTACAGCCGATCTTCCCTGTAAATTCTTGTAATCTTTCTGAACAACGACTTCTGTTAATTCCAGATCATCATTTTCAGTAATAACTCTTAATATATATTCCGCACATTCCAGAATATTTAACACGTTCCGCATGAACATATCACTCATCATTGTCAGCTCTGCGACTAACTTCTCATAATATCGGAACCGTTCATTAACAAAACCTGTCTTTAACAAATTCGTATTATTCATAGGCTTCTCCTCTCAGTATAAACTTATCTTTACAGTATTTCAATGCGATAATAATTATATTATCAAGTATATTTGTAAATGATTTTAATCTTCCGTTTCCATCCTTCATAATGGAATCCCACATTTCGAATATCTGATAATTCAACATTTATTTGCTTATTCTTTCGTTATATATTTTGAAAAATTTTGATATATTTATCGATGTATTTCATGATTGGAACGAAATGTTCCTTAACTCAACGAATTATAATATAGAATGATATGTTATAATCATGAATGCACCAGTTTTATCTGATGCATTCACCTAATATGACTTTTTATTTTATCCAATCCTTTTTGCTTTAGAAACCATGCTGGATCTGATATACGTCATTCCTGTGACCAGATAAATGACAGCTACAACAAGAACCGCCAATATACCAGTATTCAAGAACATATTTGCTATTAATGTAAGCAACAATAATATCGGTATTACTTTGTTCAATACAATATACGTCTTATATGCACTTTTGTATATAATTTCTTTTTCTGCTTCATCACAGCTTTCCACCCACTGTTCCGTAAATTTGCTTGAAGTTGGATCACCTTTTTTCTCCGGATGTGCCGCCTGTATCGCTTTTACATAACGTACAGAAAGATAAATATCGTAGAAATAGCACAGTATAAATATAATGCAAGCGAATAAAAAATATCTGGATTTTCCTGATTCTATATACTTCAAAGAATATCCAAAGGATAAAATTATGATGCAGGCCACCTGTGACACCAAATTAACCCCACTGGTCCATGCTCCCCATTTTTCTTCTTCGTAATCCAGTTCATAGAATCTGTCCTCATCTGCATCCTTCATTTCTTTGTATACATTCTTTAACCGGTATAAACTGTATTCACCAACAACTACCGTAACAACCGCGATTATAATCAGAGCTGAAAATATATATTGCTGAATCGTTCCGTTAATCGTTCTGATTCCTGCATCTATTCCTTTTTTCATCAGTTCATAGATGACTACCGACACGCCTCCGGCGATTCCCCCGATTATCACTGCCGCGAGCATCTTCCACGTTGCGGTAAAATAACTACTTTTCTTTTCCTTCATCATTTATCTCCTCTTCATATATAAAAATATCTTCTACACTGACTTCACAAATCTTCGCAATCTTTAATGCGAGTGTTACTGACGGCGAATAGTCTCCTCTCTCTATCTGGCTGATCGTCTGTCTGGATACGCCTGCGAGCTTTCCCATCTCGGTCTGATTGACGCCAAGTCTTGATCTGTATTCCTTCAATCGGTTTAGTAAAGGCAAATGCTCATCTCCTTTATCAATCATATTTTGACAACTTTTCTTGTCATTTAAATTCTAACAGATGACAACTATAGTTGTCAAGTTTCTATTTAATTCACTAAGCCAGATCCCTGAACCGTAATAAAAGGTTAGTTCTCCATTTAATTATTATGGCATGCGAAATCACAGGAATAAACTTACAAGGTCCTATCCTGTGCATACGGACTCATGGTTGGTAATTCTTAAGTAAAAAAGTTGACCATTTGCTCACAAAAAATCCACTGTCTGAGACGAATGTCGAGTTTGGATTTTTTGTGAGTTCGTTTTTAGGTCAACTTTTTTGCTTTAGAATTTCCCCATGTTGGAGTCAGCACAGGATAGGACCTTGTAAGTTTATTCCGATCGGTGACAGCCGCTATAATGCATTAAATAGAAAACATTCCTCCAAACTGCGAAAATCCCAATATACAAGCCGCACATACCAGCATAAATACAATGATTACTTTTACGCCTATAGATATCTTCGCATAACTTTCACAGATCGGAATCTGTTTATACTCCCACTCCGTCTGCATTTTTCTTCTCTTCCATTTCTGAACCAGTGTGATGCAGTCACATATGAAGAATGTGATAATAAATCCAAAGCTGAATACTATGGCTGCTATATAATATCCCGCATCGGCACCTTCGATATCTATCTGCCGTTTGCACAATACTACAGCCGTTACGATCAATAAGAAATTTAGTAATGTATCCACAATAATCATCTTATCTACGATACTTTTCCTGCCGATTTCCTTCATACGCTCCGCTCCTTCCTGTAACAACCGCTTTTCATCCAGGTCTTCTTCTTTTTTCTGTTTCACCGCTTCCAGTTCCGTCTCTAATTCTTTCATATATTTCCTGCATTCACTACATTCTGCTAAATGCTCTTCCACCAGTTTTCTGCTATCTTCGCTGCATACCTTATCCAGATATAACGGTATCAGATCTCTGATAATCTCACATTTCATCATTGCCTGCGCCTCCCATCTTTTCTACGATCATTTTCTTGGCTCTGTAATAGGTCACTCTCGCCCAGCTTTCACTTTTTGAAAATAACTGTCCGATATCTCTGTATGATACCTCTCCCATCACCCGCAGCATGAATACTTCTTTGTACGGTTCCTGTAAGTCATGTAGAATCTTTCGGATGATCTGTCCATTTTCCTGATTGATTATGCCATTTAATAAATCCTCCCCTTGATCTGCATGATTTTCATCTAATTTATTTGCATATCTTTTCTGCTTTTTTGTCCACGCATAATATTCATGCTTCGCAATCTGACATAACCACACCGATAATTTACATTCACCTCTGAAATTTTCCAATTTTTCAAATACAATGGCAAATGTCTGCTGGGTAAGTTCTTCTGCTATTTCCCTGTCTCCGGATAATCTCAGCAGAAAACAATATACCTCTTTTAAATATTTCTGATATACTTCCTCAAAAGATTCCATGAACTCACCTCTCTTCTCTCATTTATATCTTCTTTTACTATTAAGAGTCATTTTTTCTCAATTCGTTACAAACTTTTTTATTTTTATAGACCAAAGGTACTTCCATAAATCCCCTTGACATTTCCTTCTATATCTATTATAGTACTTATCGCAATTGTTTACAAAGTAAACTATTATAAAGGAGCAACTATGAAAGACAAAAACTGGACCGATATCGTATCAAAACAAGGCGACCTCCGGCATTTCGCAAGTATGGCGATCCGGAAATCTGGAAAATCAGAGCACACTTCTGCTCAGGAGATTGATTTTCTGTTCCGGATCGCGCTTTCGGAAGAACCACTGACACCAAGACAGATTACCAGCGCTATGGGCATCAGTAAGACTATCGTAAGCCGCCTGACCGACCATCTGGAATCCAAAGGGTTTATCTGTAAAGAGGCCTCTGCGTCCGACCGCCGCAGTTACTGCATCCGCATTACCGGTGCCGGAAAAGATGAGATTGACCGTATGTACTATTACTATCTGGATCCACTCTATACATTACAGAAAAATATGAAGAAAGAGAAATTCGAGACTTTATTCCAACTAATCCGTGAAGCGAACGAGATTCTTTCTTCACAAAAAAAGTAAAGGAGATTTTATTATGACATTTTACCAGGAACTACAACTAAGCTCGACCGGCTCCAAACAGCTGATAAAAAACACAACTGATAAAAAAGAAAAACGCCGCCACATACTCATTTACAACTTTAAAGTATATCTTGTAATGATATTCTGTGTCGCCGTTGTATCTTTATATAGTAAATTCATCGGAAATGACAACAGTGTTGTCGGAGTTACCGTGCTTCTGGCCGTGCTGGTTCTCAGGCAGGCCGATTTCGGGATCCGTACCACGCACGGGCTTGCCTCTATCGCAGGCATCTACGCAATCCTTATGGCAGGTCCCCGTCTTGCCAACATGGTATCCCCGGTTCCGGCATTCTTTGTCAATGTGGTCTGTATCATGCTGCTGATGATCCTCGGATGCCACAATGTGATCATGTACAATCACTCTACTTTTGTCCTTGGCTATCTATTATTATTTGGATATGATGTAAGCGGACATGCCTACATTTTAAGACTGGAAGGACTCCTTGTCGGAATGATCCTCTGCATGATCATTTTCTATAAGAATCAGAAGAACCGTCCTTACCGGCGTAAATTTTCTCATCTGTTCCAGGAATTCAACATTCATTCCGCACGCAGCAGATGGTATATCAAGCTGACATTCATCGTATCATCGGCGATGCTCATCATGTCCCTGCTCGGACTTCCAAGAGCTATGTGGGCAGGTATCGCATGTATGTCCGTGTGTCTTCCGTTTACAAATGACTGTGTCGCACGTTCCGGAAAGCGTTGGATGTTCAACATCGTAGGAGGTCTGTTATTCGTTGTTCTGTATACGGTTCTTCCGGAGTCTATGTATGCCTATATCGGAATCATCGGCGGAATCGGTGTCGGATATTCGGCAGGATATTCCTGGCAGACAGTGTTCAATACATTTGGAGCGCTTTCCATTGCGTCCGGTCTGTTTGGAATGCCATATGCAGTAGCACTCCGAATTGGTGCCAACCTGTTTGGTTCTGTTTATACGGTCCTGTGCAACAAATTATTCGATAAAGCACACGCTTATTTTCATAGCACCGATTTAAAAACAACGCTCTCTTAAAAAGGGGATGTAGCTTACGCTACATCCCTAATTTTTCTACTATTTCCTGTGCTGCAGGTGTTCCGGCAACGCCACCGACACCGGTTTCTCTCAATGATACGTCCATCTTGTCTCCGACTTCTTTCATCGCATCTATCACCTGGTCAACAGGTATCTTACTTGTAATCCCTGCCAGTGCCATGTCCGCTGCCGCCAGCGCATTCACTGCACCGCCTACATTACGTTTCACACACGGTACCTCTACCAGACCTCCTACCGGATCACATACAAGTCCCATCAGGTTCTTCAATGCCATCGCACAGGCATGTCCGATCTGATCCGTATCTCCGCCTTTGATATAGCAGATTGCCCCGGCTGCCATTCCCGAACCGGAACCGATCTCTGCCTGACATCCTCCCGATGCTCCCGCAAGATATGCCCGGTTGGCAATGATCTGACCAAGTCCGGCTGCCACATACATGGCTTCTATCATCTTTTCTTCCGGAACATTGTATTCTTTATAATAAGTAACAAGTACTGCCGGAAGTACACCGCAGGCTCCTGCTGTGGGTGCCGCAACAATTCGTTTCATACAGGCATTATTACACCCCATCTTCAGTGCATTAGACATCACCTTTGAGACAAAATTCCCACACAACGGTTCTTCATTCTCACGGTAATTGTCCATAAGCCCGCCTTCTGTTCCGACCAGACCACTTCTTGATACCTTGTCTGGTTCATAAGCATCCAGCGCATCCAGCATGGACTGCCACATATACTTCATCTTTTCCCAGGAATCTTCTATCTTCACATCCCTCTCCTGTGCATCCTCTAACTGGATTGCTTTCCAGAATGGAATGTTCTCTTTTTCCCCTCTCAGTTTCGCCTCTTCCATTGACTGATATGACATATCTTCTTTTCCTCCATTATCTATACCGATCCGTTCGGATCAAGAAATTTCACACGGATAATTCCCGGCTTGCTCTCCAGTTCATCGATCGCACTCTGCGGAATCACCTGATCTGTCTCTACAACCATAACAGCCGTTCCGCCACGCTTGTCACGGAATACCTGCATGGTCGCCACATTGATCTCAGCTTTACTGAGTGCAGCGGCCACCTCCATGATCCGTCCCGGCTCATCCACATTCCGGATGATCAGTGTACAGCTCTCTCCACTGAAATTTACATCAATCCCATCCAATTTACAGACACAGATGCGTCCGCCTCCGATGGAATGTGCCTGGATCTTCATCTGCGGCACACCTTCTGCTTCCATAATAATCTGAGCAGTATTCGGATGTGCACCCTTAATGTTCTTGTTCTTCATTACAAAATCCATCCCCATGTCTTTTGCAACTTCGTAACTGTCCGGTATGCGCATATCATCCGGCATCATCCCCAATAAACCGGCAATCAATGCCCTGTCCGTTCCATGTCCCTTTCCTGTTGCGGCAAACGAGCCATGCAAGATAACCTCCGCCTTCTCCGGCTGACGGCCGAATAACTGTCTTGCCACCATACCGATCCTGACTGCCCCTGCTGTATGCGAGCTGGATGGACCTACCATTACCGGTCCTAAAATGTCGAATATATTTCCCATATTCTTTTCCCTTTCTTTTTTACTATAACTATCCCCTTCCCCATCTTTTTCAAGTGTCGGATAGTTACGTATTTTGGTATATTCTATTTACTATTATACGTTCCCATCTCATCTTTTACAATGGTCAAAGATTGTTTTTTCCTCTCTGATATGCTAACATTTTATAACGCAGGACCGGATATCTGATATAGAAGCTTTAAGGTATCCTCCCAGCCTATGATAAGGAAGTGTATAGCATGAATAAAAAAGAAGTTCTGGAGATCCGCAGACAGTTTTCTCCTGAAAACTGTGCCATCACACGCATCTGCGGATGTTATGTGGATCACGAAAAAGAGAAAAAAATGGAAATGAAAAAAGCCTTCTTATCTTTACCCGAAGAAGAGGCTTTCAAATATTTTGACATCTTCAAACACACCCTTTCCGGAACAATCGGAAAGAACCTCATCAATATGGAATTCCCGCTCGACCAGGAATTGAATGGCGGCACACAGGAATTTCTTATGAGATTAAAGAACAGTAAACTTCAGGATGACCTTCTTCTGGAGGAATTCTATGATAAGGTCGTGGAAAGTTATGAATACGGCGAAAACTACTACATCATCCTGATCCATGCCGTATACGATGTTCCCGGTAAGACCAAAGATGGTCTGGAGATGGAGGACGCCTCCGATACCGTATATGAGCACATCCTCTGCAGCATCTGTCCGGTCAATCTTACGAAAGCCGGACTTACTTACAATGCACAGACAAATAACATTGAAGACCGTATCCGCGACTGGTTCGTAGAAGCTCCGGTCAAAGGATTTTTATTCCCTGCATTCCAGGATCGTGCAACAGACGTACATAATGTCCTTTATTACACAAAGAAACCAGAAGAATTACAGCCATATTTCGTAGAACACGTCCTTGGAAGCACTACTCCACTGACTGCCGGTGATCAGAAAACAACCTTCCAGGTAATCGTAAGTGATACCCTAGGCGAAGACAGTGACTACGAAGTGGTCCGTAACATCCATGATAATTTAAATGAGATGATCGAACAGACCAAAGAAGAACCGGAACCGCTGGAATTATCCAAAACTGATGTCAGAAAGCTCCTGACACGCAGCGGAGTTGCCGAAGAGAAGCTGGAATCATTCGATGATGAATTCGATGAGACCGTCGGCATACACGGAACCCTGCTCGCATCCAACATCGCCAGTGCTAAGACTTTCCAGATTGAGACACCGGATGTGGTAGTTAAGGTTAATCCGGAACGAGCCGACCTGGTAGAGACGCGTGATATCGATGGACGCCGCTGTCTGGTAATTGCGATCGATGATCATCTGGAAGTAAACGGGATCGAAATCCATTAGATTTGAAGAAAAAATTAAAAAAATTTCAATTTTTCACAAAAAATGTTTGCATTTTCCGTCAGACTATGATAAGATACTTTTTGTCAAGCGGAAATGGCGGAATGGCAGACGCGCTAGATTCAGGTTCTAGTGGGAGCAATCCTGTGAGGGTTCAAGTCCCTTTTTCCGCATGAAAAAACCTTGAAGATTTGTTCTTCAAGGTTTTTTATTTTTTCTGAATTATGATTTTATTTACTTCTTTTTATGCGCTCCCGCAGTTCCTCAAATATCTCCTTATGCTGCCCGACCTGCATCTTCGGGAATGCCTTCACAAGACGCTCACCAACTTTTGTACGGTTCTCTGCCATCTCTTCGTATTTCGCTTTTAATTCCTCTATACGAGCTTTCTTCTCCTCCCTGAATTCCATACCTTCCATTACATTCTCATAGATATTCTCGCCGACCTTATCAGACAGTTCCTTCAGCTCGGCTGCAATCTTCTCCATTGCTTCCAGTCTGCGGTTCATCTTAAGGATACCGGAAGCTGTTACATACAGATCCGCAAGAAGTCCGACCGCCAGACATGCCATAACTACAATTCCCAGAACGAGCGGAATCATCGTCAGCACTTTGTAGATCAGCGGATGGATAATCTTCACGATCAGGACGCAGAACACTCCCCAGATCAGCGAAAACAACACACATACATATCCACCAATATTCAATGGCTGTTCCGAATAATCCCACCATTTATTATGAAAGATCTTCTCCAGCAAAAATCCGGTAATCCCTTCGATCACAGTCACAAGTATGGTAGAACTGATATACAGCAACACCAGGTTATTCTCAACCGGCGTCAGAAACTGTACTACAACACCAACCCCTATTCCATATACCGGACAGATCGGTCCATTCAAAAATCCACGGTTTACAAACTTGCCCTGTTTTGCTGCTGCATATGCGACCTCCGTGCACCATCCCAGGAATCCATATACAAAAAATGATAATGCGAAATAATATAACTCTGTCAAATATCCTCTCTCCTTCTTTGTCATTATATTAATAAATTTTATTATACGTGATTCCACTTTATTTCTCAACAAACTTCTTTTTCAGATCTGTTAAGCTTTTATTTCATATAATACAAATCTAAATTTTTTCTTACAACTTCGTGAATATTCTGTGACCACTCTTGAGAGTTTTTTTCAAACATTATAAAATAGAAGATGGGTATAAATAGGAGGGATTAACAATGAGTTTAAATAACAAGAAAAAAACACCAACTGCTTCTGATGTTTTTGACGATGATTTCGAAGTGATCTACGAAGGTGATCTTCCGGACATCTCTATCGATGATGACGATGATGATGATTACCGTGATGTATTATCCGGATTATCCGATATTGATCATACCGATTATATCAGAAAAAATGATTATGACAGATTAACAAAAAAATTAAAGGATAAAAACAGGAAAATTTCCAGAAAAAGCAGGAATCAAAAAGGAAAAGCTAATTTCTTTGATACCAGCTATTATGATGAGGATTTCCTTGATGAGTTAGATGATGAGCTTTATGATGATGACATTGCCATGGATGATGATTATGATGATTCCCGCAATGGTCGTAAAAAAGAGAAAAACCGCCGAAAAAAACGTGGGGTTAAAATTCCAAATGTCGCAAAACCGGTTGCAAAAACCGCAAAAACGGGAGGAAAAATCTTATTCAAATTTATCAATTTTCTGTTAAGAATGGGAACGCTGCTATTGATCGCATGGATCATTTATCTTTTGGGACTGCATTTCCTGACAAATGTAGGTCCTTTTGGTAACATTATTTCCCGTCTGACAGCTGCAGATCAGGAACTGATCGCCTATCTTGCGGTTGCCGGAGTATTATTGCTTTATGAGATTATTATCTTTTTCTGTGTTCTCGGCGGAAGCAGGAAGCAGGGCCGTGATGGAAATACCATCGATAACGGCCGGGGGCTTACATCCTTTATCATTATCGCAGCCGGCTCTTATCTGTCTGCTGTGTTTGCAAGTCTCATTCCGCAGATTCCTGCCGCACTCCAGGGAATCCAGAGTGCATTGACTGTTTACGGAAGTTTAAAGAATACATTACTTCCAATCTGTGCCGCAGGAGTTGTAAGCTGTATAATCCGGAAATTTATTATAAAATAGTCAAAAAACACCGAGGCAGAATTGAATGCCCGGTGTTTTTTCATTTCTTTTATTTTTTCTTTTTAACACGGATTTTTCTGATCAACTTTCGTATCAGCCAGATAATCACTATAATCAGAAAAAGAAGTCCCGCACAGATTCCCACGATCATTCCGGCAAATTTATTCGGATGTTTTAACAGATCTGCAATATTCCTGCTGTCTTCCACTACTTTCCGCCCGTGTGTCGTACTATAGTAATCAGAAACATTTGCTATTCCGTCTCCGTCTGTGTCTTCAAACGACTGCATATATCTTGCAATTGCCACCCATGCCTTTAATTCTGTCTTGCCGTCTGTAATTGCCTCATCTTCCAGATTCTTTATCAGTTTACCATTCTTATCCTTCGGTTCAATCTTTAATAATCCATATGATACATCCGTGACAGAGCCCAACATCTGTCCTGTATACAGATCTGTCACAACCTTGTATAATTTATCATCCTGTATCTCTTCTCTCTTCCCGTCTTTGGTCAGATAGCAGTCTGTTACTTTATTCAGAATCATGCGATGCGGATTATAAGTAAAGTTCATTCCACTGCAATATAATCTTGCAGTCGTCATATAATCAGAAACAGACGCATCTACTTCTGCTACCAGCTTTAATTCTTTTCCGGTTAAATATGCAGTGATCAGTGGATAACCGGCAAGACCGTCTTTACCGATCCCCAGTGAGAAAGAATTATAAACCTTTTCTACCGTAATATCACCTTTTGTGTATGTGTCACGCACCGTTCCACTTGGCACAACCGCCACATCTACCGGCCTGCCGTCATATCCTTCGGAATTTTCCACCGCATACACATAGGCGTCAGATATAATGTCTCCCAGATTCAGTTCTTCATGCTTTGTTTCCATTTCCCCAAGGCTGTTGAACTTAATATCATTTTCTGCAAGTACCTGATCTTTTGTATAACCGAAATTTACCAGATAATTGGTATCAACAGTATCCATAAATTTATCAATCTGCTTTTGGGCTGCCTGATCAGATTTTACATTCTTTGTTACCGGAATCAATTTATAAGTATTCATTTTCCAGCGTTTATCTTTCTTCTGGGTCATGGAAATGCTTCCAAGATTTCTACCGTATTCCCCACAGGATACGATATAAGTATTCCCATGTCTGATTGGCTGGTCTAATTGCGTATGTGTATGCCCGCTGATGATCAGATCAATATCTGGTACTTCTTTCGCCAGAGTCTCGTCTTCTGATACTTTCTCATCTTCCCATGTCCCACTGTGGGAAACGCATGCGATCATATCGACATCTTCTTTTTTCTTAATCTCTTCTACTGTATTTTTTGCTGATTCCACAGGATCCTTAAACTCAAGTTCACAGGTAGGTGCACATTCTAATGCATCTTTCCCGAATACCCCAAGAACCGCTATCTTTACACCGCCTTTTTGAATAACCACATAATCCTTTACTCCATATGTCTCAAATGCGGATTCTATCTGTTTCTGCCCTTTGCTTAATCCTTCTTTTTCCATGGCATCCCAGTCTACATTACACACTACAAGCTTCGGAACTGTCTCCCCAGAATTCTTTGCAGTCTTCAGCATATCTGCAAGTCCGCCGGAACGGTAATCAAATTCATGATTGCCAAATGTCGTAACATCACAGCCCAGATATCCAAGCATCCTAAGTTCTGCCGCTTCTGTTGTGTACACTGTCTGGATCAGGGTTCCCATGGAAAAATCTCCTCCGTCCAGGATAAGTGTATCCGGATTTTCTTTCTTCTTTTCATCGATCAATGTTTTGATCCTTGCAAAGCCTCCGACCTCTTTTTGTTTCCCATTTACGATCGTAGAATAGCTGTTCAGATGCGAATGTGTGTCATGCGTAAATAATACATCCAGATGTTTTTCCCCATCTGCAGCCTCGGTCTGCACTCCCGTCAGCAGCGGCATGCATAACATTACGATCAAAATCAGCACAATAACTCTTTTTACTCTTCTCATATATTTTTCCTTTCTTTTTTATATAAAGAGAACTACCGGCAGCAGATTCTCCTGTTTACCTTCGTATGCAAAAAATCCCGAAGAACTGCATCATATCATACTGTTCTCGGGATTATCTTTTCATGCGGATGACAGGACTTGAACCTGCACGTCGTGGACACTAGATCCTAAGTCTAGCGCGTCTGCCAATTCCGCCACATCCGCTTAATAAAAACGCAAATCCTTCTTATTCTGAAAGATCTGCGTTTTTAAATACTGAGCGTGCGGGGATTCGAACCCCGGACAACTTGATTAAAAGTCAAGTGCTCTACCACCTGAGCTACACGCCCATAATAAACTGGGCTAGTTGGATTCGAACCAACGAATGCAGGAGTCAAAGTCCTGTGCCTTACCGCTTGGCGATAGCCCAATAATAAAGAAAAAGGGTGGGTAATGGGACTCGAACCCATGATATCCAGAACCACAATCTGGCGCGCTAACCAACTGCACCATACCCACCATATTACTTATCGAACTGTCTTTTGTCCAACTAAGTATCACCGTATTAAATTTTGTGGTTCAAACGAGCCTGGGGGGATTCGAACCCTCGACCTACGGCTTAGAAGGCCGTTGCTCTATCCAGCTGAGCTACAGACTCATATCTCTGACCACACCCAAAACAAATTGTTTCGGGAAAGCGGGTGATGGGAATCGAACCCACGTATCCAGCTTGGAAGGCTGGTGTTCTACCATTGAACTACACCCGCATGACGTATCGGGGTGACAGGATTCGAACCTGCGACCTCCTGGTCCCAAACCAGGCGCTCTAGCCAAGCTGAGCCACACCCCGATGGTGTTGTTTTGTATCACTTTTTGTTACCGCTCCGTGACACAAGACATATTATATATGAGTACCAACTAAATGTCAACAACTTTTTTTATTTTTTTATTTTTTCTTCAAGTAGTCCGGAAACCCTTGAAAATACAAGGATTTTCCGGACTCTCCCTTTACGGATTCAGATATTCCTGTGTAATCTCCATTTTTCCGTTGTCATCAATCTGCATGAGCATATAACTCGGCTTTCTCCCCTGTTGTCTTGGATAACAGAGGCTTCCCGGGTTCAACGTAATCAGATCTTTTTCTTTTTCATAAAACGGCCGGTGTGTATGCCCATACATTGCAATGTCGGCACCACGCCCTCTTGCCTCCTGTTTCAGTCGTTCTTCTCCCATAGATACATAATATCCATGTCCGTGTGTAATAAATATATGATAGCCCCCGATCATGAACTCTTCCTCTCCCGGAAGACCGGAAAAAAAGTCATTATTTCCACGCACCATATGTACCGGGCAGTCCGCAACTGCCGGAATATAATCCTCATCGCCTTCTACGTCGCCGAGATGTATCAACATATCCAGCGGCTGTTCTTTTTCTATCACACGGTCAAAATTCCTGTGTGCCCCATGCGTATCACTTATGATCAGTATCTTCATATTCTCTTATCCTAACTATTCTTCTGTCTGCTTCTTTTGTCTGTTTCTTTTGAATTCTATCTCTGTTCCAGGATTTTACGGATTTTTTTCAATCCTTCCCCTCTGTGACTCAGTTCGTTCTTCTTTTCCGGCGATAGTTCCGCACTGGTACATCCGCATTCCGGAAGAAAGAAGATCGGATCATAGCCGAATCCATTCTCTCCTGCAATCTTATGTCCAATAATTCCTTCCATCGTTCCTCTGACTACTTCACAGCAACCATCCGGCATAGCTGCTGCAATCGCACAGACGAATCTTGCTGTACGCTTTTCATCCGGCACACCGTCCAGACGGTCCAGAAGGGCCTGATTCTTAATATCATACGAAGTATCTTCTCCCATATATCTCGCAGAATAGATTCCCGGTTCTTTATTCAGATAATCAATCTCCAGGCCGGAATCATCTGCCAGAACGACTGCATGTGCATACTCCGGCATCTCATGTGCGATCTTTGCAATCTCTGTTGCTTTGATCATCGCATTTTCTTCAAATGTCATTCCATCCTCTATCACGTCTGCTTTGATTCCTGCTTCTTTCTGAGAAAGGATCTCCACTCCCAGATCACTTAAGATCGCACGAATCTCTATCATCTTATGTTCATTGCCTGTTGCAAATATAATTTTATCCATCTTATTTCTTCTCCTGTCTGTCCGACGGACGTCCGGCCTTTGGCGGCTTTGGTCCTAAGAACTGGTAAAAATATGTCTTTAACATTCCGTTATAAATCTTACGGTTACGATCGGCTTTCCGTCCGAAATAGCGTTCTGCATCTTCATAAGATGTAATCATATACGCAGACCAGGAATCCAGATTCTTAAAGCTCTCTCCGAATGCCTTATATAATGCCGGCAGATCCTTCTTATCTTCCAGCCTTTCTCCATACGGCGGATTCGTAATGATGAATCCATATTTCTTTGGATGACTTAAATCTTTCACATCTCTTTCCTGGAAATGAATCAGATGATCGACACCCGCCTCTCTCGCATTACGTCTCGCGATCTTGATCACAGATCCGTCTACATCGTATCCCTGGATATCAACTTCGATATCATCGTTAATCAGTTCATTCGCTTCATTTACCGTCTCATACCAGAGCTTCTTCGGGATCAAGTTCGTCCATTCTTCTGCCGTAAAGGAACGATTCATCCCCGGTGCGATATTCGCTGCGATCATTGCT
The DNA here is from genome assembly GCF_009875615.1 of Dorea sp. BIOML-A1. Lineage (NCBI taxonomy): Bacteria > Bacillati > Bacillota > Clostridia > Lachnospirales > Lachnospiraceae > Dorea > Dorea sp. BIOML-A1. Next base: position 19,165 of record NZ_WWSA01000006.1, on the reverse strand, counting down.
GCTTCTATCGGAAATGTACCACTTCCGCAGAACGGATCTACCAGAATTCTGTCCTTATGCCATGGAGTCAGCATGATCAGTGCTGCTGCCAGTGTCTCTGTGATCGGTGCTTTTCCTGATACTTCACGGTATCCTCTTTTATGCAGAGATACACCGGATGTATCGATTCCAACCGTCACAACATCCTTTTTCAGGAAGACACGGACCGGATATGCTGCTCCGTCTTCCGCAAACCATTCTACCTGGTACTTTTGCTGCATTCTTCTTACCATCGCTTTTTTCATCACTGACTGGATATCCGACGGGCTGAATAATTTACTCTTTACAGATGCCGCTTTTGCAACCCAGAATTTTCCATTTTCCGGGATATAATTTTCCCAGTCCAACACTCTGGTATTCTCAAATAACTCTTCATAGCTTGTTGCTTTAAAACTGCCTACTTTCAGAAGAACTCTCTCCGCTGTTCTGAGAAATATATTTGCACGGCAGATTGCCTCTGCGTCTCCCCAGAAACCGACCCTTCCGTCTTCTACTTCCGAGATATCATATCCCAGATCCAGTATCTCTCGTTTTAATACCGCTTCCAGCCCAAAATGACAGGGAGCGATCAATTCCATTTTTTTCATTTAATTCTCCATTATCTGCTCTATTCATGCAGTACAACTGCATTCCATCTATTATTTTCTACTTACTTATCTTACTGATAACCGCCTCTCTTTGTCAACCCATTTCACATATAGAACCTCCCGGTTCTCCACCCGGTCTCCTGCTTTTGGAAGTTCGTTACACATACATGGCGGCAAAAAAGCAGGACGCACTTTTGTACGTCCTGCACGGAAACTCTTTGTTACTAGTAGCTGCTGTTCTCATTTCCATAATTGTAAGAATTCTTGTCTTTCGCATCTTTGTCATATGCATTTTTGTTGTTTGCATTCTTGTCTGTTACATTTCTGTCCGATGCATTCTTTCCATATACGTTCTTGTTCGATGTGTTTCTGGATGCATTTCTGTTCGATGTGTGCTTGTCCGCCTCGTTATGACAGTTTTCTGATGAATTGTAATTTTTAGCCATTTTGAATTCCTCCTAATCACTTTTTGTTACGTGATTAGTATGTCCTGACATTTTCCAATTATGCATCCCGGCACATATTAAGATTTTTTTAATATTTTTCTTGATTTTTATTTTTTACTATATTATACTGTTGGTGTAGAAAGGACACTTTCTACAACCCCTTATTAATTATTTATACTCCCCTCAAAAGACCGATGGCTCCCCCATCGGTCTTTTACTTATTATCTATTCACCTTCTCCTGCCGTTAATCAGCTTAATGATCAGACACACGATCAGAAGCGGCACGAATATCGGTGCAAGCAGACTGATAATTCCTCCGACCACCGCCACAACCAATACAACAATTCCTATAATTCCAAGGATCAGAACCAGTTTCTTCCACCAGGTATCAAGCCCAAAGACGTGTGTGCCCCTGTACCCGGATTCGCTGCCATAGTCCTGTTCATAAGAATTCTCTCTTCGTCTTCCCGGCTCATAGCTGTCATATGATTCCTGTGTGTTTCCTTTCATTTCTTCCGAAGTAATAATATTCTTTGCAATTGCCCATGGATCCCCCAGTTCTTCGATCACATCAGACTCTCTGCGTCCTTTCCGCACTTCTTCCGTGATATAATCGTTGTAATAATTCACATTCTCCTGTATTACACTTCCCGAAAGGTCATTGACAAGTGCTTTTTTTAATTTATCTAAAAATTCTCTTTTCGTCATGATTGCCCTCCTTGCAGGATTTTAACATACTTTGGTATTCAAAAACCCTGAACTTAGAATATCACAATCATGTGTCCATTCCAAGTCCAGGGTTCTTAAATTTTTCTAATGTATTTCTAAAATATTTTCTTCGTCTAACAGATAATCTTCCATCTCTGATTATACTTCAAAGATAAGATCTCCATAAGAAGGCATTGGCCATGCTTCTTTGTCAACGATCATCTCCAGTGTGTCAACCGGAGTACGGAGTGCTTCCATTGCAGGTACAACATCGAAGTAGTAGAATCTTGCCTGATCTTCTCCCTCTTCCATAGTTGCTGCCTGATCTGTGACAACTTTCAGTGCTTCCAGCGCTTTCTTAGACTCTGCTAATAATCCGGATACTTCTGTCAGAAGTTCTGCCTGAACAGATGCATCTGCGCCGGCTTCTTTTACTGCAACTACTGTATCTGCAAGTTCTTTCGTATATTTAATAATTGCAGGAATAATCTGTTTGCTTGCCATATCGATCATCGTACGTGCTTCAATATTGATTGCCTTTGCATAGCTTTCAAATTTGATCTCTGCACGGGATTCCAGCTCAGCTTTTGTAAATACTTTGAATTTTTCAAACATATTGATAGCCTTGTCTGTAGTCAGGGCAGGTATTGCTTCTACCATAGATCTGATATTTGGAAGTCCACGTCTTTCAGCTTCCTCTACCCATGCATCTGAGTATCCATTACCGTCGAATACCACTCTCTGATGCTCTGTTGCATATTTCTTGATCAGGTCATGAACTGCTTCATCAAAGTTATCTGCTTTTTCAAGGACATCACAAGCCTCTGAGAATGCTTCTGCAACGATTGTATTCAGTACTACGTTTGGTCCTGAAATAGAATCACGGGAACCTACCATACGGAATTCGAATTTGTTGCCTGTGAATGCAAATGGTGATGTTCTGTTACGGTCTGTTGCATCTTTTGCAAGATCCGGAAGTGTATCAACTCCTGTCTGAAGCTTTCCGCCTTTCAGACTATGTGTAGCTTCGCCTGTGCTGATCAGCTGTTCCAGTACATCTTCTAACTGTTCTCCGAGGAATACAGAGATGATTGCCGGTGGTGCCTCGTTAGCTCCGAGTCTATGATCATTACCAGGATCTGCTGCAGATTCACGAAGAAGATCTGCGTGTCTGTCAACTGCTTTCAGGATACAGGTAAGTACCAGTAAGAACTGAATATTTTCATGTGGTGTTTTGCCTGGCTCTAACAGGTTCTTTCCATCGTCTGTTGTAAGAGACCAGTTATCATGTTTACCGGAACCATTAACTCCTGCGAACGGTTTCTCATGGAGTAAACACTTCATACCATGCTGGCATGCAACTCTCTTCAGTGTCTGCATGATAATATGGTTGTGATCCAGCGCTACATTACACTCTGCATAGATTGGTGCAAGTTCATGCTGTGCAGGTGCAACTTCATTATGCTGTGTCTTAGATGTAACACCGACTTTCCAGAGTTCTTCATTGACATCTTTCATGAATCCTGCGATTCTCTGACGGATGGTTCCGAAATAATGATCGTCTAATTCCTGACCTTTTGGAGGCATTGCTCCGAACAGTGTACGTCCTGTATAGATCAGGTCTTTTCTCTGTAAGAATTTTTCAGCATCTACAAGGAAATATTCCTGCTCCGGTCCTACGGAAGGTGTTACTTTCTTAGATGTTGTATTTCCGAACAATCTTAACAGTCTCAGTGACTGCTCATTGATTGCCTGCATAGAACGAAGAAGCGGGGTCTTCTGGTCAAGTGCCTCTCCTTTGTATGAACAAAATGCCGTAGGGATGCAAAGTGTTGCTCCTGCCGCATCATGTCTTACAAATGCCGGTGATGTACAATCCCATGCTGTATATCCTCTTGCTTCGAATGTTGCACGAAGTCCGCCCGATGGGAATGATGATGCATCCGGTTCTCCTTTGATCAGTTCTTTCCCCGAAAAACTCATCAGTACTTTTCCATTCGGAAGAGGTGCTGAAATAAATGAATCATGTTTTTCAGCGGTTACACCTGTCAGAGGCTGGAACCAATGAGTATAGTGTGTAGCCCCCTTCTCAATTGCCCATTCTTTCATCTCATGTGCAATTACATCTGCTGTAGCAAGGTCTAATTCCTTACCTTCTTCAATTGTTTTCTTCAGATCCTTATAGACTTTTTTTGGAAGACGTTCCTGCATTACAGTATCATTGAACACGTCTTCGCCAAATATCTTGGCTACATTAATTGGTTCACTCATGTCTCTTCGTTTCCTTTCTCATTGTTATTTATAGTATAAGTTTCACACTATGGTATGCATATAATCTTCTTATACACTTTCTGTGCATACCATAGTATGAAAAAAGGCACTCCAACTTTCGTTGGAACGCCTTTGTTCTTCCTATGCCAGTTAGTATAACTCAACCAGTCAAAAAAGGCAAGTGAAAATTTACTGATTATTCAGCTTTTCCTACTGAACCGAACAATTCCATCTTCTCTTTAACTGTTGCCTGGATAGCTTCAGCACCTGGTTTCAGGAGTTTACGAGGATCGTATCCTTTTCCTTCCAGATCTTTTCCTGCTTCAATATATTTACGTGTAGCATCAGCAAATGACAGCTGGCACTCTGTGTTTACGTTGATCTTTGCAACACCGAGACTGATTGCTTTCTTGATCATATCTTCCGGAATTCCTGTACCTCCGTGAAGAACTAATGGCATATCGCCAGTCAGTTTCTGGATAGCATCCAGAGTCTCAAAACTTAATCCTTCCCAGTTTGCAGGATATTTTCCGTGGATATTACCGATACCTGCTGCGAGCATATCAACACCAAGGTCAGCGATCATCTTACATTCATTAGGATCAGCACATTCACCTTTACCGATAACTCCGTCTTCTTCTCCACCGATAGATCCTACTTCAGCTTCGATAGACATTCCTTTTTCTCTACAAATAGCAATCAGTTCTTTTGTCTTTGCCACATTCTCTTCGATTGGATATTTAGATCCATCGAACATGATTGAAGAGAATCCTGCATCGATACATTTTTTACATCCTTCGTATGTTCCGTGGTCAAGGTGTAATGCAACCGGAACTGTGATGTTAAGTTCTTCCATCATAGCTTTAACCATAGCTGTTACAGTCTTGAATCCGGTCATGTATTTTCCGGCACCTTCAGATACACCTAAGATAACTGGTGACTTTAACTCTTCTGCTGTAAGAAGAATAGATTTTGTCCACTCTAAGTTATTGATGTTAAACTGTCCTACTGCGTAGTGACCTGCTACTGCCTTATCGAGCATTTCTTTTGCTGATACTAACATATGTTATTCCTCCAATTCTTACTGCCATAAGCATCTCTGTTTCTTTATGACAAATTTGTTTCACTTGCATTATATATCATAACTTCTAAAAAGACAAGGAACTTATCCTTGCAATTATGAAAACACTAATATATATCAAAATCGCAAGGTATCCCGCCCGGTCTTCTTTTTTATATACCAATGGATACATTCTTGAAGTTTTTCCGCTTCCTGTATACCCCCGGGCTTCCATTGCCATTGCCAGATCCGATGACCTTCGTACCGTCAGCAGAAACAATGGAAGCAATAACGTCATGACACCTTTACATTTTTCCAGTATATTGCCATCTTCAAATTTTGCGCCTCTGGCTGCCTGTGCATCCATCAAAACATTTAATTCTTCTAACATGATGGGAATGAATCTGAACGCTATCATCACAATGACCGCCATTTCATGCACAGGAATCCCTGTTTTTTCCAATCCGGAAAACGCTTTTTCCAAACCATCCGCAAGTTCTTTCGGAGTTGAAGTATAAGAAAGGAGAGATGCACCCGAGATCATCAGGGCAATCCTTGCTGTCATCTGTACTGCTTTTAATATTCCTTGTTTTGTTATCGTAAATATCCAGACCTGTACGACCGGATCCCCCGGCGTGTACAACATACGGAACAGGAATGTAAAAAAGAGCAAAAGCAGGATTCCCCGAAGCCCTTTCAGCAAATATCCAAACGGAACTCCCGCAGCCTTATAAAGAACAAACATTACTATCAGACATCCGATATACCAGCAGACATTTTTCACAAGGAACAGTGAAATAATGTATACCAGAACTCCCATCAATTTTGTCCTCGGATCCATCCGGTGAATCACAGATTCCGAATCATAATATCTTCCAATCGTAATATCCCGAATCATAATGGTTTCTCCTCTTTCAAAATCTCTGCCAGCATCTTTTCTGCTTCTTCCACACTGATTGCCGGCCGTGGCAAAGGTACACCCTCTTTTATCAGTGAATAGGTCAAATGTGTGATCTGTGGAATTCCAATGTTCATTTCTTCCAGCTCTTCTACTCTGGAATACACTTCTTCCGGAGTGCCGTCCATCGCGATCTTTCCTTTATGCATTACCCATACACGGTTAGCAAATTGCGCTACATCTTCCATATGATGTGATACCAGTACAATTGCGTTATTTCGTTTCTCTCTTATCCTGCATAACAGCTCAAATATTTCATGTTTCGTCTCAGGATCAAGACCTGCTGCCGGTTCGTCTAACACCAGTATTTCCGGCTGCATCGCTAGTACACCTGCAATCGCAGCACATCTTTTCTGTCCTCCCGAAAGCTCCATCGGACTCATCTGATAATACTCTTCCGGAATCCCCACCAGTTCCAGGCTTTCCTTTGCTGACTTTCCGGCCTCTTCTTCACTCATTCCCAGATTCAGCGGACCATACATCACATCTTTCAAAATTGTCCTGCCAAACAACTGTTGTTCGGGATATTGAAATACAAGCCCGACTTTTTTTCTCAATTCTGAAAGCGGATATTTTTTACTGTATATATTTTTACCTTTAAAAAAGATTTCTCCCGATTCTGCCTTCAGCAGACCGTTCAGATGCTTGATCAACGTTGTCTTTCCTGATCCCGATGCACCGATCAGTCCTATAAAATCGTGCTCTCTGATTTCAAACGAAACATCTGCCAGGACATCTGTCTTCCCTTTTGCCGGATCCTGATAAGAAAATGTGATATGTTTACCTTGCAGCATCTTTCCAGCCTCCGCATTTACTTCTATATAGTTCTGTAATTTTTCTGATCATTTCCTGTTCATGTAAAACCGGTTCATCCAATCCGATCTTCTGCTTTTTCAGCCGCATACCCAATTCTACAACCGGCGGAATATCCATTTTCGCTCTTTTTAACAGGCTGCGGTCTGCAAATATTTTTTTTGGAATATCATCTCCGATTATTTTTCCATCCTTCATCAATATAATACGATCCGCATCTACGACTTCATCCGTATGATGTGTGATCAGGATAATCGTCATTCCCTCTTTTTGATTCAATTCTTTCACAATATTTATTACTTCTTTTCTTGAAGAGGGATCCAGCATAGCTGTCGGTTCATCCAACACCAGACATTCCGGGAGTCCTGCCAGCGCATCCGCCGTTGCCAGTCTCTGTTTCTGCCCGCCCGATAATTTGGAAGGCGGAGTTTTTCTCTTCTCCCATAATCTTACTTTCCGCAAAACATCTTCTACAATTCTTCTTATTTTTTCCGGCTCTACATTTTTGTTCTCCGGGCCAAATGCAACATCTTCTTCTACACTGGTGCCGATAATCTGATTGTCCGGATTCTGAAACACCATACCAACCTGTCTTCTGATTTCATAAAGCCTTTCTTTTGCCTGTGTATTCTTTCCGTCAATCCATACTGTTCCTTCATCCGGAAGCAGTAATACATTCAAATGCCTTGCTAATGTAGACTTACCGGAACCATTCGGCCCTAAAATTGCCACAAACTGACCAGACGGAATATCTAATGATATTCCGTCCAACACTGTCTTCTCACTTTTTGTATTTTCATCTTTCCATATTGTATAGTTATGTACCAGATTTTCAATCTTTATCATATGAGATTTATGCCTCTTTCTTAAAATTATCCAAAAATCTCATCGGCATTGCCTTAATGAGCAGATATCCGATAATACATGTTCCGATCTTATCGATCAAGTTTGATGCAACATTTCTGAGGAAGGAAGCCTGAAAAATTGTTTTTCCACCCTGCACCAGTGACATCACCAGCATATCCGAAACTGATCCATTCAGTCCTCCATATACATAGATTCCGATTGGTGTTCCGATCGCCGGGCAGATAAAACTAAGTGCAACACCTGTAATTATTGCCGGAATGATTCCGAATTTCCATTTTTTTGCCACAAGACCTACGATCAGACCGACTGCCATATTTACCAGACAGAATGGGATATCCGACACGCTATAGATCAGTCCTGTAATAATATTGCTCAATGCTCCTACGATGATACCCGGTACCGGACCAAGAATCGCCGCAGAAAGTACGGTTCCAAGTGTATCCAGATATAACGGGATACCCAGTGCCGATGTGATAATTCCAAGTACAATGTTCATTGCTACTGCAACACCACAAAAAGTTGTTACATAGACTTTTCTGTTTTTCATTTTGTTCTCCTCTCTTCTCTCCAACCATTAGTTTTTCAGCAGCTGTACTGCTTCCTGCATCGTCACAATAGGAATCTTCATATTTTTTTTACGAAGCTCTTCTTCCAGTACTTCCATATATACACCCGGTTTTTCTGTCATTTTCAAAGAATTCTGAATGTCCTGTATTCTTTTTTCATCCGTGCCAATCTCACCCTTCCATTCTCCTTCGCAGGTAAGATGATATCCACAGTTCGGACTGCCTTCTACCGAAACAATCCCCAAAATGCGGAATTTTTCCACATGCTGCGCATATTCTTGCAACTGAAATAAAACCGGTTCAAGAATATGCCGGCATTGTTCAATATAAAATGGATGTTGAAACTGATTCTTTACATGCCCCCATCTCTGAGACCCATACATGATAAACTCTGGACAGGGCATTTGAAATAACTGTACATCTTTTTTTAAAACAAGCTGCAGCAACTCTTCCCGGATCTTATATTCTCCGGCCAGTTCCGCTTCATCCTGTTCCACCTTTGCCGCATGATTCAAAATGCAATGAGATACTATCAAAAGATCTTTCATAATTCCTATTCCTTTCCGACTTCTTCCATAGTATCATTTATTATCTGCTTATTGAAATTGTTTTTCTTTATATAAAAGATTGCTTATAGATTATATCTATGAAATTAATAATGGACTTTTAACAGACTTGTTTTGAACACTTTGATAAAAATAGTGTGTAAACACACTCTCAACTCCCCTGCCCCTCATTCATGAGGGGTGGGTTTTTCTTTGTTCATTTTTATTGTAAAATTATTGCATGAGCAATATATTACAAAACATTTTTATTGATTATTATGAGCATATCCTTTACGAACTTCATCCTCGTCAAACTGAGACCGAAAATATCTCCAAGATGATTCATTGTGGTGATCCTTCTTATGGCGGTGCTTTCTTTGCATGCCCTGATTGTGGTAAATTGAAATTCGTTCCTTTCCGCTGTAAGTCTCGTTTTTGTCCTTCCTGCGGAAACATGTATAATCAAAAACGTTCTTTTCACATGTCTTGTAAACTGGTCAATTGTGTTCATCGACATTGTGTCTTTACTATTCCTGAAGAACTGCGTATTTATTTCCTTAATGACAGATCTCTTTTAAATTGTCTCTTTCATTCTGTCAGAGATGTTGTTCTTCGTATGTTTCACAAACAAAACAAAGCTGAACTTTTCACCCCTGGATTTATTCTGGTTCTTCATACTTTCGGGCGTGACTTGAAATGGAATCCTCACATTCATGCTCTTATCTCTGAAGGTGGTGCTGGTAATCATACTGTTTGGCGTCCTTGCACACACTTTGATTTCCGTTTCCTTCGCAATTCCTTCCGAAAAGTTCTTCTCGACCAGTTAACTAATAAGATTGGTAAATCTTTTTGTAAAGTTAAAAACGAAATGTATAGCAAACATGCCGAAGGATTCTATGTTCGTGCCAAGCCTAATCATTGTAAACCTGATGTTACTATTAAATACATCAGCAGATATCTTGGCAGACCTGTAATTGCAACTTCTCGTATTGATGCGTATGACGGGGATAATGTTACTTTTCATTACACCAGACACGAAGATAATCAGACTATCACCGAATGTATCCCTGCACTTGATTTCATAAAAAGACTAATTGTACATATCCCAGAAAAACACTTCAAAATGCTTCGTTATTATGGTATCTATGCTAAACACCATAAACAGGAATCAAAACTTCACAAATGTATTTCATCTAAAAAGCACAGATACCTTTGTAAGTTTTATAACTGGCAGAACATGATTCTTCTGACTTTTGGATATGACCCTCTCAAATGTCCTAAATGTGGCAAATCCATGTTTGCGTTTGAAGTTTATTACAAAAAAACTGCACTATTTGAACAATACCGAAAGGTCATGGGATATGGATGAAGCCATACTCATAATATTTTCTCAATCGTCAAATAGTGCAGACCACACAAAACAAAAAATTTCATAATCAAAGTCATCGCGAAGTTAGAACCCAACCCTCGCTCTTTTGTTATGCCATTTTTTATTCATCATTCATTATACCCTATATTTTCAGATTTGAGAACTTTCCTATAAAGTAAAAAAATCTGCAGAAGAATCTGCAGATCTCAGTGACTCCGAGGGGAATCGAACCCCTGATTCCAGCGTGAGAGGCTAGCGTCTTGACCGCTTGACCACGGAGCCATTCGTTTGGTACTTGCCTAGTATAGCAAGGATTTTGCAAAAAGGCAAGTACTTTTTTTAATTTTTTTAAATTTCTTGGTTTTTTCTACAATTCAGGGATTTTTAATCTTCTTCATGCGTTCCCGGAACCATGATCTGAAGCTCTTTATTCAGGTTCTCGACCACAACTTCATCATGTTCGCCGCCGAATTCCCCATCCAGCGTCCATGGTATCTCCTCTATAGATTCGAACATGATCCGTCCACTCTTGAACGTATACATATACTTGGAATCCATCTGCTCGATCATCAATGCAGCGATGATTTCCTGCAATTCGATCGGATTCTTAGGTGTCTTGATCAATGTCACTTCAAAAACCCCGTCATCGAATCCGACCTGTTTTCCGATCAGATTACGGAACCCACCGACGGATCTGGAATTTGTAACCATTCCATATACGAATTCATCTTCGATCACTTCATCATCATGTGTCACCTTCACCTTATATGAAGGAATATTGAACAGACGTTTCGCACCTTCCAGCACATATGCCAGATGTCCCAGAACATTCTTCATAGACTGTTTTGTCTGGTAAGATACATCTGTAAACAGTCCGAATGCCGCAATATAGACAAAAATATCATCATTAAATCTTCCGGCATCACAGGCAAATACTTCCCCATTTACTGCATTGTCTGCTGCCTCCAGTAATCCTCTCGGAATATGAAGGCTGCTTGCGAAGTCATTTGTTGTACCGGTCGGAATATATCCGATCGGCTCCCGCTTATCCCTGTCGCGTTTCATCATACCGGTTACGACCTCGTCAAGCGTTCCGTCTCCTCCGCTGCACACGATCAGATCGTATTCACTGGAATCATATTTCTTAATTTTCTTATACGCATCACGATACGCCTGCGTCGGATATGCCACAACCTCATAGCCGGCTTTCACAAAGATATCAATCACATCTGCAAGCTTCGGTTTTAAAAGTTCTTTTCCCGCATGTGGATTGTAGATAAAAAGCAAACGCTTCATAAAATATGCATCCTCCCTTATCTTTCATATAATTCTTAATTTAATAATGAAGAGGCTATTGTAACTCTCATCACAACGGCCCCTTTATCTCACATCATCCGGATATTCCCTGTATTATTGTTATGCACCTAAAAATGTTGCCACGCCACTTACGGCTGCATCTTCATCCTGACCGTCTGCTACAATTGTAACATCTTCGCCTTTCTGAAGTTTCAGACTCATCATTCCCATAATACTCTTTGCGTTAATCTTTTTACTTCCCATCACAATATATACCTGGCTCGCATACTGGCTTGCTTCCTGTACGAGATGAGCCACCGGACGGTCTTCCATGTCCATATTATTCTGAATGGTAACAGGCTTTCTAATCATAACGACTTGCTCCTCCTTGCTGTTCCCTTAACTGTTGTGCGATTTCACTTAACTTCCTGAGCCTGTGATTCACCCCTGATTTTCCCAGAGGATTCGCCATTAGCTGACCAAGCTCTTTCAAAGCCGCTTCCGGGTATGCCAGACGCGTAAGGGCAACGTCTCTTAATCCCTCCGGCAGCTTCTCAAAACCGATCTGATCTCTGATATATGTAATATCCTCCATCTGCCTTACTGCAGCAGATACGGTTTTATTAATATTAGCTGTCTCACAGTTTACTTTCCGGTTCACAGAATTACGCATCTCTTTCATGATACGGACATTCTCCAGTTCCATCAAAGCCACGTGGGCTTCCATCACATTCAGTATATCTACAATCTGTGAGCCTTCCTTAAGATAAACTACATATGTTCTTTTACGCTGTACAATCTTCGCATCTACATCGAAACTGTTCATCATGTCCCGCAGATGCTCTGCCTGACGCATATCGTTACAGACAATTTCAAAATGATAAGACTTGCTTGGATCACTCATAGACCCCGATGCTATAAATGCTCCCCTGATATATGCTCTCTTACAACAGACTGCCTGTACGATCGTGTCACGGATCGCCATTAGTTCTTCACCTTTTGCATAAATGTAATAACTGTAATTATCTTTTCCTGCATTTCTGCGGACTACGATATCATTCTTTATATTAAACGTTTTTTCCAACAATGTAAAGCATTTTCTTGCGACCCCTAGATTTTCTGTATGTACTTTAAGACAGCACACTCCTTTGTATCCCGATCCAAATGCTCCGCACATATGAACAATTGCAGACAATTCCGCAATATCACAGTGTCTTGCTCTGGCATAATGTTCCAATAATTCTTCTTTTACTTTTCCCGAGAATGACATCTGACTTTCTACCTCGCTTTGGTGACAGCATCCTTTCCAATATCACGGTGTTCGATACGGATACCATAATTATCATTCTTACTCAATGCTTCATATAATTCATTCGCCAACGTCACCGACCGGTGCTTTCCGCCTGTACATCCGATCCCGATCACCAGCTGTGTCTTACCTTCCTGTACATAATTCGGAATCAGGAATTCCACCATATCCGTCAGTTTTGCAAGGAACATTCTTGCCTTGTCATTATCCATGACATACTCCCGGACTTCTTTGTCATTCCCGCTTTTCGGACGCAGTTCATCAATATAATACGGATTAGGAAGAAAACGTACATCAAATACAAGGTCAGCATCTGCCGGTATTCCGTATTTGAATCCAAATGACAATACGGATATATACAGATTCTTATATTCTTTATTTTCCACAAAAATCTTTGACAGTTCTGCACGCAGTTCTCTTGTCAGCATATGACTGCTGTCAATCAGATAATCTGCACGCTCTCTTAAAAATTTCAGCCGTTTTCTTTCTTCTTTAATTCCTTCTTCCACTCTCCCGTCTTTTCCGGATAAGGGATGAAATCTTCTTGTCTCTTTATATCTTTTGATCAGTACATCATCACTGGATTCCAGATACAGGATCTCAAATCTTGTTCCCGACCGGTCCAGCTCTTTTAATATCTTCTTCAGTTCATAAAAATTCTGTCCACTCCGGATATCTACTCCAAGAGCAGCCTTGTTGATCTCCGTCCCCGGCACGCTTAACAGTTCTGCCATCTTCGGAATCAGCGGTACCGGCAGATTATCTACACAAAAATATCCCATATCTTCCAGCATCTTAAGTGCTGTACTTTTTCCAGCCCCGGACATTCCGGTAACGATCACACATCTCATCTTAGAACACTCCCAGTCTCTTTACTTCCGGCTCAAGCCGTACTCCTGACATTTCATACACCTTATCAGACACCTGGTTCATCAGGTTCATCACATCTGCTGCTGTTGCCTGATCCTTATTCACTACAAATCCACAATGTTTTTCAGACACCTGCGCTCCTCCGACCTGAAATCCACGAAGTCCTGCATCCTGTATCAGCTTTCCCGCGAAATATCCCTCCGGGCGTTTGAATGTACTTCCCGCACTCGGATATTCCAATGGCTGCTTTGTAATTCTTTTTTCCTTCAGGTCATCCATAACGGCTTTGATCTCTTCTTTTTTTCCATTCTCAAGTCTGATCACCGCACTTAATGCAATATAGTCTTTTTTTGCGATCACACTGGTACGGTATCCGAGTTCCAGTTCATCTTTTGTCAACGTTTTTACATCCCCATCACGGGTAAGAACGGTTACCGTTTCCAGTACATCCTTCATCTCCCCGCCATATGCTCCAGCATTCATCACACACGCTCCTCCGAGTGTTCCCGGAATTCCTGCCGCAAATTCAAAACCTGTAAGTTCTGCTTCCATTGCACGGTTAGCAATCACGGAAAGCAATGCGCCCGCCTGTGCGTGAATCTCATTTTCTGTAATTTCCACCCGATTCATCTGTTTATATATCTGGATGATCACTCCTTCATATCCCTGATCGGATACCAGAAGATTACTTCCATTTCCTACTATATAATAAGGAACATTTTCCTGTGTGCACACCTCGATCACTTTTGCAACTTCTTCTTCCGTCTCTGGTGTCACAAAATAGCTTGCCGGACCTCCCACACGGAATGTTGTGTGAATCTTCATCGGTTCATCCTTTTTTACCTGTTCCACTTTTAAAATACTCAATAATTTCTTTCCTATTTCCTGATTCATTCTTGTCTCCACCTTTTTTGTCAGGTTGTTCTTCTTCCAACCGCTACTATATCATACAGAATTTTCAGTTCATAAAATTCCTGCCCTCAGACAGTACCTACATCTTACACTAAACGCCCGGTAAATTCAACGTACACTTGCAAATTTACCTCAAATGCGGTATATTAGTGCCAAGTATTTATTTTTTAAAGGAGTGAATTATACAATTGGACACGAGTGTCGCGATACAACTCATTATTCTATTGATTTTATTGATTCTTTCAGGATTTTTTTCATCTGCGGAGACAGCTTTAACAACGGTAAACCGAATGCGTATCCGCGGTCTTGCCGACGAAGGCAGCAAGCGGGCAAAAACCGTTATGCGTATTACCGATGATACCAGCAAGATGCTGAGTGCGATCCTGATCGGTAATAATGTGGTGAATCTTTCCGCCGCTTCCCTTACTACCACCCTGGCTTACAATCTTGGCGGGTCTATGGTGGCAGTGGCAAGTGCAGTTCTGTCTGTACTGATCATTCTCTTCGGAGAGATCACGCCAAAGACCATGGCTACACTGCATGCGGAAAAGATGTCTCTTCGTTATGCTCCGGCCATAAATCTGTACATCAAAGTCATGACACCATTTGTATTTATCATCAATACGCTGTCGGATATCATTCTCCGCATTCTTCACATCGATCCGAATGCCGGAAATAAACAGATGACAGAATCCGAACTCCGTACGATCGTAGATGTCAGCCACGAAAGCGGTGTCATCGAATCTGACGAAAAAGAGATGATCTATAACGTATTCGATCTTGGCGATGCGAAAGCGAAAGATGTTATGGTACCAAGAGTTCATGTTACGTTCGCCGATGTAAATGCCACCTACGAAGAATTGATCGACATTTTCCGCGAGGACAAATTCACACGTCTTCCGATTTTTGAAGATACAACGGACAATGTTGTCGGTACGATCAATATGAAAGATCTTCTCTTATATGACAAAGAAAAAGAGTTTCATATCCGCGACTTTATGCGCGAGGCCTATTTCACTTACGAATATAAGAATATTTCCGAATTACTTGTGGAGATGCGCCAGGCTTCTTTTAACATTGCCATCGTTCTGGATGAATACGGCGAAACTTCCGGACTGATCACATTAGAGGATATCCTGGAAGAAATCGTCGGAGAAATTCATGATGAATATGACGAAAACGAAGAAGACTTTATCAAACAGGTTGGTGAACGCGATTATATCGTAGAAGGTTCCACGAATCTGGATGACTTAAATGACAGGCTCGATCTTGATCTGACCTCAGAAGAGTATGATTCCGTCGGTGGATTCATTATCGAGCATCTGGACCGGCTTCCTGAGATTGGCGACGGCGTCACCACCGAAGACGGCATCCATCTGGTTGTAGAAAAATTAGATAAAAACAGAATTGAAAGTGTACATTTATATCTGCCGGAACCAAAACCGGAAGATGAAGAAGGAGACGAGGATTAATCCCCGTCTCCTTTTTATTCTTCATCTTTCACTTCTTCTCCGGCAAGTTTCAGAATATCTTCGATCTCATCCTCGCTGATTCCAAGTCTGTCTGCAACTTCATCCACGCTGACTTTACGTCCGTATTCTTCTTTCATACTCTTGATCGTCTCATCAAGTTCTGTAACTTTCTCAACCATCTTATGATCTCTTCTCTTTACTTCTGTCTGCGACTCCAACGATGCCAGCATTCCGGCACGTATCTGTTCCAGAATCTCTTCTTCATCTTTTTCCTTCCGGATCTCTTTTAATGCCAGCATCAGTACAATGTTTCCTTCCTGGATCATATCACCGATAAACACTTCCGGATGATGCAGTCTCACCGCTTCTTCTACCACTTTCGGAAGATAATATGCCATGCGCACCTCTTCCGGTGTCTCTTCATTCATATCGCCAAGACTTCGCAGATATTCTTCTACGTATTTCTGTTCGTCCGGGCTTAATGGCTGTTGTTCTTCATTTTCCGCTTCTTTTACCGTACCTCCGGCCTGTTTATAACCGATCACCGCCATCTTCATCGATAACAGGTAATCACAGACCAGATTCATCTGTTCCTGCGAAAGTCCGTCCTCTTCAAAATACTTTTCCACTTCATCTACGGTAATCTTTCCATTCTGATCTTCTGCAAGCGCAAGTACTCCCGCAAGCTTTTCTTTAAACTGTAATCTATCTGCCATTTTATTCCTCCATCTTTTTATTACTTTTATTCATACATACACATTTTATTGTTGTCTTAACACTCCCAAAGCAATTCCATAATATTATGAAATGATCCTCGTGTCAATTGCTATACCATCCGCCATCATGTCCTCCTTTATATTCCGAAACTAAAAAAAGGACTTGTTCTACACTGTTTTGTAAAACAAGTCCCTTTTTAATTTATCTTCTATTCCATGGAGTGGTGTTTGTATAACCCGTACAGATATAAGCTGCCCCCGACCAATCCTACGATCAATCCTCCGTAGATTCCTGCACACATGAGATTTTCCAAATTACCCGTGATAGAAAATCCCAAAAATTTGCAGATCAGCATTCCTGCTCCCATCGTTGCTGCCATCCATCCAATCATATTGATTACCAGAAAGGCACTGACAGCCCCTTCTATTGTAAATTCTTCATTCAACATATTCCACAGATATCTCATCTCTAAACGCCTCCCGTTTTTTGAATCTTTACTCTTATTTCTTTTTCTGATTCAAGTATAGAAGGGCTATGTTAAATAAAACACCCCGGCAATGAAAAATCTATGTTAAATCTTCCCCTGCACGACCAAAGTCTGATATCCTGCCCGCTTCAGACGGCGCTCCATCTGTACCGCATCATTTAAATTATCAAATTCTCCTACATAGACTCTGTAATACGGACCGGACCGGTCAATGTACACCGGATACTCCTGCTCCAGAAGTTCATTCTGCAGACGGTTCGCATAGCGTTGATTCCGGAACAAACCTACCTGCACCCGGTACACCGGAACTTTTTCTTCTTTGATCAGCCCATTACTTTCCAATGTGTCCAGAATCCCATCTGCAATTGCCTGTGCGATATCTTCAAAGTTATCATCAAACAGACGGTTATCTGTGTCCGAATTCAGGAATCCGGCTTCTACCAGTATCGCCGGCATTTTTGTACGTTTCAGAACCACCAGATCCGGTCTTGCTTTCACGCCCAGATTCACGAATCCTACACCTTCGAGCTGCTCATTAATATCCTGTGCCATCTTGTATTTGAGTCCCGACAGATCATAGATCAGACTTTCAACTCCTTCCACCTCATTATCGGCAGGAAATGAATTTCGGTGAATAGAAATAAAGAGATCTACTCCTGCATTATTTGCCTTCATTGCTTTCTCATAAGGGGTTTCATAGACATCCGTTGTCCGCGTATATCTCACATCCAGTCCTCTGTCAGACAGGATCTCTCCGATTGCCAGCACCAGTCTCAGATTGTCATCCTTTTCCTGTCTTCCTTTATAGACTGCTCCCGGATCTTTTGTACCGCCGTGTCCGGCATCCAACATGATCGAATATGCCATAGCTATGTTCCTTTCCTATCATCTTTTATAAAATCAGGGACTCCTTCATTTCTGCCTCTTTACAGGCAAAAAATATAGCAGACAGGAACCAATCCCATCTGCTATAAAATATGAAACATTATGCCAAATGTTCTTCTGTTTTTCTATCTTTCCCGTTCTTCCAAAATCTCATTGATCAACGTAAAATGATGTTCCAAAGCCTCCAGGCCTTTTGCTTTATTTTTCTCTTTCAACCCTTCTATCAGCTTTTTATGACATTCATTCAACAAATTCTTTCTCTCTTCCGTACGCAAAATCTCCGCACGCATATCGTGAATAAATGAATCGATCACACCGGAACATGCCTCCAAAAAATCCTGCACCAGTATATTGCCCGACGCCTGTGAGAGCGTATAATGCAGTTTCTTATCCAGTGCTGCATTCTTTACATCATCCTGACTCCGATCCAGTTCCTTTACTGCTTTCTCCATTTCTTCTATCTGACCATCTGTTGCATTTTCTATTGCAAGCGAAAAGGCCAGACATTCCAACGCCTGGCGTATCTGACTGATCTGCCTGTAGTCTATCTGATCCATAGCAAACATCATCGTCATCGTCTCCGCAAGACTTTTCTGGAATTCGCAGGTAATATAATTTCCCGATCCCTGCTGCGAAGAAATTACTCCTGTCATATCCATGATACGGATTGCCTCCCGCACCGAATTACGGCTTACATTCAACCGTTCTGCGATATCCCGTTCTGGCGGCAGTTTCTCCCCCGGACGAAGTTCTCCATCCAAAATCTTCTTTTTAAAGTAATCAATTACGCCTTTATAAGCCTTCTGCTGTCTCTCCATCACATTCCTCTTTCATTATATAATGACACTATCTCCTAATAAGTAAGTTTACACTATCTGTTTATATTGTCAAGCACACAGCCATTTCCTTTGTGAACTACCCATTGTCTAAAGCCAATGGGCTTCCTGCTTCGCAGACCTCGTAACCTACTATCTCCACAGGCGTTAA
>NZ_WWSA01000069.1:0-1248 GCF_009875615.1 Dorea sp. BIOML-A1 | reverse complement strand
AGACAAAAATAATGTGATATTGTAATAGGTATTTGTGTCTGTTTTTAGATTTCCATGTTCCCATGCCATGAGTATACAATAATTTCTGATTTTTGGCTACCTTAACCCACCGTCTAAAGCCAGTGGGATTGCGGTAGCCTTATTTCAAATTCACTGAATTTTTCTTTTATCTTTCTTTACACGATATGTTAAAATACATTTATACAAATGTTTTATCTAAGGAGGTTTCCATGAAAACAATCACACTTCACAATACAAATTTATCTGTTCCGGAAATTGGTATGGGATGTATGCGTATTAATAGTCTGGAAACGGCAGATGCTGTAAAAGAATGGATAGACACTGCGCTTGCACATGACATCAATTTCTTCGATCATGCAGATATCTATGCAAAAGGACAATGCGAAGAGCTTTTTGGCAAAGCCCTGACTCCTTCCCTGCGTGACCAGATCATTCTGCAGTCCAAATGTGCGATCCGCCCCGGTATTGCTTTTGATTTTTCCAAAAAACATATCCTGCAGTCCGTAGATGATATCTTGAACCGCCTGCGCACAGATTATCTTGACATCTTATTGCTACACCGCCCGGATACATTAATGGAACCGGAAGAAGTAGCCGATGCATTCCGTACTTTAAAAGCCGCCGGCAAAGTATGTCACTTCGGTGTCAGCAATCAGACCCCGATGCAGATAGAATTATTGAATAAATATCTGGATGAACCACTTCTCATCAACCAGCTGCAGTTCAGTATCGCACACTGTCCAATGATCAATTCCGGAATCAATGCAAATATGTACAATGATTCTGCAATCAACCGTGACGGCGGCATTCTCGAATACTGCCGCTTAAAAGATATCACCATTCAGGCATGGTCCCCATTCCAGTACGGTATGTTCAAAGGCGTCTTTCTTGGAAATGAAAAATTCCCGGAACTCAATAAGGTCATCAATGAACTAGCTGAAAAATATAATGTAACCGACAGTGCCATCGCTGTTGCCTGGATCTTACGCCACCCTGCCGGAATCCAGACGATCATCGGCACAACTAACAAGAACCGGATTGCTCAGATTAGTAAGGCATCCCATGTGCACCTGACCCGTGAAGAGTGGTATCGGTTGTATATGGCTGCCGGAAATCGGCTACCATAAACTTGGGATTTAATTTATTAACTGGGAAGCGGCCTCTCAGTCCTTGAAGGAAACAATAGATAAGGCTTCTTGTTCAGGTTCCATACCATAAGAAACACTA
>NZ_WWSA01000068.1:0-1422 GCF_009875615.1 Dorea sp. BIOML-A1 | reverse complement strand
TACACGCAAGAAGCATTTCATCAGTTCCGATTGTCTGATATCGAAAGGAGACACACGATTATGGCAAAAGGATCTGTAAGAAAAAAAGGAAAGAAATGGTACTACCGCTTCTATGTAGAAGATGCAAGCGGCAATCTGGTTCAGAAAGAATACGCTGGAACAGAAAGCAAAAGTGAAACGGAAAAACTGCTCCGTCAGGCAATGGACGATTACGAAAGCAAGAAATTCATTGCAAAGTCGGAAAATATTACAGTTGGAGAATTACTTGATATATGGGCAGAGGAAGAATTAAAGACCGGTACTCTCAGTAATGGGACAGTCCAGAATTACCTTGGTGCTATTACCAACATCAAGAAGCATCCAATTTCAGAGAGAAAGTTGAAAAATGTAACATCTGAGCATTTACAAGCCTTCTTCGATCTGCTTTCCTTTGGTGGCACTTATCCAGATGGTTCAGAAAGAAAAGGTTACAGCAAAGATTACATTCGTTCTTTCTCGGCAGTATTACAGCAGTCATTCCGGTTTGCAGTATCCCCAAAGCAATATATCACTTTCAATCCGATGCAGTATATTAAGCTGAAATACCAGACGGATGAGGTTGACCTGTTTTCTGATGATGACATGGATGGCGATATACAGCCAATTCCACGAGAGGATTATGAAAGACTGATTGAATTTCTACAGGATTACAATCCACCGGCAATACTTCCAATCCAGATAGCTTATTATGCAGGACTTCGTATCGGTGAAGCCTGTGGTCTGGCATGGCAGGATGTAAATCTTGAAGAACAGTGCCTTACGATCAGACGAAGTATCCGATATGATGGTTCAAGGCACAAGAATATCATCGGACCAACCAAACGAAAAAAGGTAAGGATTGTTGATTTTGGAGATACACTGGCAGAGATTCTTCGCAATGCCCGAAAGGAACAACTTAAAAACCGAATGCAGTACGGAGAACTTTACCACAAAAACTACTACAGAGAAGTAAAAGACAAAAACAGAGTTTACTATGAGTTCTATCATCTGGACGGAACAGAGAATGTTCCAGAAGATTATAAGGAAATATCCTTTGTCTGCTTAAGACCGGATGGAAGTTTGGAACTGCCAAGCACGTTAGGAATTGTTTGCAGGAAGATTGCTCAGAAACTGGATGGATTTGAAGGATTTCATTTTCACCAGTTGCGACACACCTACACAAGCAACCTTCTGGCAAATGGAGCAGCACCAAAGGATGTGCAGGAACTGTTAGGGCACTCAGATGTCAGTACCACCATGAATGTCTATGCACACTCTACAAGAAAAGCCAAGCGGGAATCTGCAAGGTTACTTGATAAAGTGGCAGGCAATGACTAAATAAAACTTTCCCTTATTTCCCTTACGATTATCTCATAAGGGCAAAAATAAGGGAAAATACATATC
>NZ_WWSA01000067.1:0-1527 GCF_009875615.1 Dorea sp. BIOML-A1 | reverse complement strand
CTTTTGTATCGGACAGATTTTTGAAAGCGTTTTATATTTTCTTCTGGTACTATCTGCCATTCAGGAGGTGCGTTTTCACACATCATCAGCCGAGTGTAGACCACTTCTTTTTTAGAAGTGTAATAACTGATTCTCCCGGTTTCCTCGTTTTTCATCACATCCCCATTGAGATATGCGGAAGCGGAGATAACAGATTTCCCTTTACTTCGTCCGACTATTTTGACTGTGTAATGAAAAATCGCCATGTCTGGATTCCTCCTTTCTGCACATCCGGCATAGATTTCCGGCAACATTGCTTTCGGTTTTAGGAAAAGCAGCATTGCCGGAACGCCCTCTGCGTAAGAGTGCCCTGCGCATAGCAGCCTGCATGGAATGCGCCTCTCTGGCGAAGAGTGCCTCCTGCGGCATGAGCAGGTCTGGCTGAAAGCCCCGCCGACGGAACGAGCCCGGCAAGCGTGAACGCAGACCGGTTGCCACTTGTGGCAAACTTATTGGGACGACCTCTGGTTGTCCATAAGTGCGCCCTTCATGAAAAAGCAATGAAGGGAATGAAAAACTCATCCCCTCCGCCATTACACTTCCTCCATATCAGTATTTGTTTCTTTCTGCATTGCCTTTGAGAAAAATTTCCCATTGGCTTCCTGCTTTTTCAGAAAACCAATCAGCTTTGGGATGTCTTCCTCCTCAATAGGCGCACCAAGAACGGATTCCACCGCACCGCCAACCTGACAGAGCCTATGGGTTCGTTTTTTACTTTCTTCGGCTTTCTTTCGTTTTAGAAGTTCTTTCTTCTGTGCTGCATATCGTTTTGCTTTTTCAAGGCTTTCCTGTTCCTTCTTTTCCATTTCAAGCATTCGTTCTTCATAACTTTTTGTTGATTTTGCCATTATTACATTCCCCTTTCTTTTGCAAACATAAGTTCTCGGTTGCGTATCAGAAGAAGCACATGGTATAATCTTCTTGCGTGTAGGTATATCATGGCTTCGGTCTGATAGAACCTTTGGCGGTTTCTTTGGAAGCCGCCTTTTTAATTTGCCGCAGTTCTTGTTACGGCTTTTACATTTCCTCTATCCCTCAAATCACGACCTTCATTCGCTTCCATAAACATTTCCAGAATATCGGTTTTAATCAGGACTTTACGACCAACCTTTAATACCGGAAGTTTCTTCCATTCTACAAGCTGTCTTAAGGTGTTTCTGCCGATTCCCGTATAGTCGGCAGCTTCTTCGATGGATAATGCAATTTTTCTTTGCGTCATATAATCACCTCCCTGTAAATTGCATTATGCAATTCTTGTGATGTAAGTATATCCCTTCCAAATCTTTTTGTCAAGCGTTACGAAATATTAAAAACAATTTTTATATTGCATATTGCAATTTTAGAGAAACAATGCTATAATTCATACATACCGAAAAAGGAGGCAGTCAGCATGAAAGATAAAGAACTACGCAAGCTGATAGGCAGCAGAATAAAACAGCGCCGTCTGGAATTGAATCTGACACAGCCTTATGTCGCAGAAAAGATGGG
>NZ_WWSA01000066.1:0-1577 GCF_009875615.1 Dorea sp. BIOML-A1 | reverse complement strand
GCAACGACTAAATAAAACTTTCCCTTATTTCCCTTACGATTATCTCATAAGGGCAAAAATAAGGGAAAATACATATCATTTCACTAATGAATGGGCTGAAAAGCCTGTAAAATAGGGAAAGTTAGAAAGATATTTCGGCAAACTGCAAAAGTGTCTGGTTGATTAATGGCGATACGGAGTGCTACGCGTCCAATACGTCCAAATCCGTTAATGCCGATTGAAATTGCCATGTTACAATTACCTCCTATAAGACATACTTGTCTGCCGGTTATCCTGTTCCGGTCTCTGTTGTTAGAGGGGCACTGTTTTTGGCTCTTTCTGATTCTTTTTGTACTCTGTTGTCAATGTAACATAGGACGCTATAAAATGCAACACATCCAAAAGTAATTAAAATATTAACGATTTTTACATCTGATCGGCTTTCTCGACGAATCCCCGGATGACGTTACATGAATTATGAAGCTGCTCTTTTTCTTTCTCTGTCAGGGAGATTTCCAGAATCTCTTCCACACCATTTTTCCCGATTACACATGGTACTCCCGCCGGAATACCCTGTTCTCCATATTCTCCTTCAAGGAGAACGGATACCGGAAGGATTCTCTTTTCATCATGCATGACTGCTCTTGTAATATTGCTGAGTACGGCACCGATTCCAAATTCTGTACAGCCTTTTCCCTCTACGATGTGAAATCCACAGACCTTATCCTCCGCACTGATCTTATCAAAATCCATTTTATCCCGGTATTCCGGATGAATGCTCAGGTATTCTTTTACCGGTATTCCGCCAATTTGTATATGTGATACCGGAATGAACTGTGAATCCCCATGCTCACCCATACAATAAGCCTGAATGGAATGACGGCTTACGCCGGTGATCTCAGATAACATTCTGCGGAGTCTTGCTGAATCCAGAGATGTTCCGGTGCTGAATACCTGATTTCTTGGAAGTCCCAGTCTTTTTCTTAAAAAATCAGCAATGATGTCTGCCGGGTTGGAAATGCTGATCAGAATCCCATGGAATCCTGACTCTTTTAACGGTCCTACGATCGTATTCATCATCTTGATCGAATCATCGAACATATCCAGCCTTGTCTGTCCCGGAAGACGGCTCTTTCCGGCCGCCATCACAACGATATGCGCATCCGCACAGTCGGAATAATCTCCGGCTCTCACTGTAAAATCTCTATCCAGATTAGAGGCCATATCATCAAGATCAAGTGCCTGCATTGCCGCTTTATTCTTATCTATATCAATATATACGATCTCATCTGCCAGTCCCTGCATCATAAGACTCAGTCCGCAATGAGATCCTACATGTCCTGCTCCGATAATTACAATTTTCCCATTTTTTACTGCTTTCATTTTTTCATTCCTCCGTCTTTTCCTGGTAGTGTCAATCTGTTATTCATTCTAGCACCATTGGTACTACCTGTAAATAGAGTGCGCTCTGTTTTTTCCTTTTTGGAATCACAAAAAGCTCCTCAACTTTCGTTGAAGAGCTCAGACTGTAGACAAAGTTGGTGCTGGGAGTTATCCCCAGCACCACTTTTCTGTAAATAGCCTCTGTTTTAATAAAA
>NZ_WWSA01000065.1:0-1677 GCF_009875615.1 Dorea sp. BIOML-A1 | reverse complement strand
GTTTTAGGGTTGATCAAAGGATGCTTCTGAAAGAAATCAATCAAAACAGGGAGCAGTGCCTTAGAGTCCGCAAGTGATTTATCTTCATCTGGTGAATCGGATTTCTTTTCAACAATGATATTAGGATGAGCATTTAGGAAATCTTTATTGTAGAAGGTAATATCGCGAACAATACCAAGACCATTAGTGACAATACCAAACTTATAGGCATAGCAGAAATGTCCGTTGATGTACATCTGTTGGATAGCTGGGTTAGCAGTAGCGTGTGCAGGCATTGAGCCGTAAGCAGCTTTGTAAGGATCAAAGTTTTTATCAAAGTTGTGAGCCTTTGCAAAGGCCTTTAACTGTTTTATGATACGGTTTGCGTATTTCGGATTATTTTCTGTTACCCATGCCTCAATTCCAGAAGTATCAAAGATACTCATGGAAGCAAGGTTAGAATCAATACGTTGGCAGATCGGTTCAGTGATATCAACTAAGTGATCGAACATCGATTGTAAGTCCATAAGAAAGTCCTGTTTAAAGCGGGTAAATTTTGAGGCATCAGGAACAACACAGAAGCCACAGAAATCCCGTAGTTCCTGAGAATATTTTAAAAATATAATCAGAAGAGTATCAGTCGGGATTGAGAAAATGCGCTGAATAAGGAGAGCCTTAATCATAGGATAAAGTGGATGCTTACGGGGCTTCCTGTAGAAGCGTGAAAATGAGTAACAAAAGAAACAGGAACAATTTCATCAAGATTAATGGTTTGGTCAAGTAGAGAAAGAAACTGATATTTGTCATTATCGAATTTATTTTGGCAATCTTCAAAAACTTCTGCCAAAGTGAGCTGCTTATATGGTATCATATAGGTACATCTCCTTTCGGGTGGTTGGTTTATAGTTTCTAGGCAACTCTATTTTACCACAATCCGTTGAGGAGATGTTTTGTTTTATAAAAGTTAAAATGCCGTATTTATGCGGCTTGTGGCGTTTCGCAAACACCTAATTATGTATGTATAGGTAATTGCGAAACAAGTCCGCAATCCTGACTGAAAACAGGCGAAGGCTCCTGTCATGCAGGATTCTTGGGATAGGAAGTGAAAATCGTTCATTTCTTGGCACAACAAATAAACCTCATGGGCTTATGAAGTTGGTAAGTCCTATGCTATGAGTGGTTTTAAACTTCGTATGTATTGATGCTGGTGAATTTTATCAGCAACCATGACAGTTATTAACTGAGAAATTCCTGCAAGCAACAAATCTGCATGTAGTGTTTTCTCATTTTGGGTTTTACGACCGGCAATACAGAAACTGTCTTTAAAATGGTTGATTGATTTTTCAACGTTTACACGGATTTTATAGGTCTCATCCCATTCTAGGGAACCACGTTCCACACCTGGATAGGCACGCAGATTCTTTTCGGGGTAAATGTAAATCATTCTTCCACAGGAAGATGTGGTACAGGGGTTCTCACAGCGGCAGACACGGCGTTTCGTTTTGGTTTCACGGTTGTATTCCCATTTCATTTTAGGGCATACAAACTTCATGCTGGGAAGTTTGCTTCTCAGATGAGATTTACTCCCTTCCCGTTTCATAGGAAGTGTGGAATCATGCGGACAGCAAGGAACACCATTTTCGTTGAAGGTGTAGCCATTTTCTTCCATTGATAGTTTTGTCCGGAGTGGAATAAATG
>NZ_WWSA01000063.1:0-1893 GCF_009875615.1 Dorea sp. BIOML-A1 | reverse complement strand
TGGCACTCCTTCTCCCGAAGTTACGGAGTCATTTTGCCGAGTTCCTTAACAATGCTTCTCCCGTCGGCCTTAGGATTCTCTCCTCATCCACCTGTGTCGGTTTACGGTACGGGCTTAAGTAAAACAATAGCGGCTTTTCTTGACGCATGGCTCACACACTTCCCTACTCTTAATTCGGTCCGCATCACGTCTTCGGATTGATGAACGGATTTTCCTATTCATCTCCTACCTCGCTTGCACCGGCTTTTCCATTTCCGGCTTGTGCTCTCCACACGTGTCCCCACAGTTCTGTTTACTTAAGGTACAGGAATTTCAACCTGTTGTCCATCGGTTACGTCTTTCGACCTGGCCTTAGGCCCCGACTTACCCAGAGCAGATCAGCTTTACTCTGGAAACCTTAGATATTCGGCCGGAAGGATTCTCACCTTCCTCTCGCTACTCATTCCGGCATTCTCTCTTCTATACAGTCCACAGCTCCTTATCGGTACTGCTTCGTCCCGTATACAATGCTCCTCTACCAATGTACTAGGTACATTCCTGAGCTTCGGCAGTGTGTTTCAGCCCCGGACATTTTCGGCGCAGGACCTCTCGACTAGTGAGCTATTACGCACTCTTTGAATGTATGGCTGCTTCTAAGCCAACATCCTAGTTGTCTTTGAAATCCCACATCCTTTTCCACTTAACACACATTTTGGGGCCTTAGCTGCAGGTCTGGGCTCTTTCCCTTTTGACTGTCCAACTTATCTCGTACAGTCTGACTCCCATACAACATCTACACGGCATTCGGAGTTTGATATTCTTCGGTAAGCTTTGACGCCCCCTAGGAAATTCAGTGCTCTACCTCCGCAAGACTTATATGAGGCTAGCCCTAAAGCTATTTCGAGGAGAACCAGCTATCTCCGGGTTCGATTGGAATTTCTCCCCTATCCACACCTCATCCCCACCCTTTTCAACGGATGTGGGTTCGGTCCTCCATTGCCTTTTACGGCAACTTCAACCTGGACATGGATAGATCACCCGGTTTCGGGTCTGCTCCGACTGACTCATTCGCCCTATTAAGACTTGGTTTCCCTTCGGCTCCACACCTTTGGTGCTTAACCTCGCCAGCCAGCGCAACTCGCCGGACCGTTCTACAAAAAGTACGCGGTTCCACATATAAAGTGGTTCCACAGCTTGTAAACATATGGTTTCAGGTTCTGTTTCACTCCCCTCCCGGGGTCCTTTTCACCGTTCCTTCACAGTACTATGCGCTATCGGTCACTAAGGAGTATTTAGCCTTACGGGGTGGTCCCCGCATCTTCAGTCAAGGTTCCACGTGTCTCGACCTACTCTGGATACCGCCATGTCAACTCATCTTTCGCTTACGGGGCTTTCACCCTCTCTGGCCGGCTTTCCCAAAACCGTTCTGCTAAATTCGTTGAATCAATTATGCGGTCCGAACCCCGGGATGCACGCACCCCGGTTTGGGCTCTTCCGTTTTCGCTCGCCGCTACTCACAGAATCACATGTTGTTTTCTCTTCCTCCGGCTACTTAGATGTTTCAGTTCACCGGGTTCCCTTCCTTAAGTTATGTATTGGCTTAAGGATACTTGAGGTTTGCTCAAGTGGGTTTCCCCATTCAGATATCTCCGGATCAAAGGATATTTGCTCCTCCCCGAAGCTTTTCGCAGCTTATCACGTCTTTCATCGGCTCTTAGTGCCAAGGCATCCACCATACGCTCTTTCTAGCATGACCAACTTGTTCTCATCCACGGGAATGGATGATCACTACACCGATATAGCGTTATCGGCGTTGGCTTAAGGTCAATTTTATTTACGTCTGTTTTCTTCAGACAGTAATTATTACTCTGTTTATAACAATTACCTCGGATGTCTTGATTAAGATATTTAAAA
>NZ_WWSA01000061.1:0-4601 GCF_009875615.1 Dorea sp. BIOML-A1 | reverse complement strand
GCAATGACTAAATAAAACTTTCCCTTATTTCCCTTACGATTATCTCATAAGGGCAAAAATAAGGGAAAATACATATCGTTTCGCTAATGCACAGGCTGGAAAGCCTGTAAAATAGGGAAAGTTAGAAATATATTTCGGCAAACTGGAAATTAGCGATTTCTTTTTCCGGTATTCTCTGTCCCACGGATTTCCTCATGATAGAAATAATCTACGATCACCGGATGCCCCTGCGGGACTCTGCCATAAGGCATTTCATTATCCACAAAGGCACAATCATACTTCTTAGCCATTTTCTCAGCTTTTACTTCAAGTGCTTCAAAGTAACTGCGGTTATGCTTGTTATAGATCTCGTCGTAAAGTGGTACAAGATCAGGATATTTTCCGGTGATATAATCCATAATTGTCTTTTTGAAACCGCCTCGAAGATTGAGATTTTCGAGCCAGAACAGATCGCACTGATCCTTTACCCGCTCAAAAATTGCTTCAAAATCCGTGATACCGGGAAATACCGGGGATACGAAACAGACTGTACGGATACCTGCCTCATATACCTGCTTCATAGCAGCGATACGGTGCTCAATGCTCGAAGCAGAGTCCATATCGTTCTTGAAATTTTCATCTAGTGTGTTGATTGACCATGAAACGGTTACACGTCCAAGCTTCTTCAGCAGATCAATATCTCGTACCACAAGATCCGACTTTGTGCAGATCAGAATATCTGCGTCACTGTCGATCAGCTGCTCCAGAAGTTTTCTGGTATTCCCGAATTGCTCCTCCTGTGGATTGTAGCCATCTGTCACAGAACCGATGACTACCCGCTGTCCGGCATATTTCTTCGGATTTTTAATTTCCGGCCAATGCTTCACATCAAGGAAAGTGCCCCATTCCTCCTTGTGCCCGGTAAAGCGCTTCATAAAAGAAGCATAGCAATACTTGCAGGCATGTGTACAGCCCACATAGGGATTGACCGAGTAACCGCCTACCGGCAGACTAGACTTAGTCATGATGTTCTTTGTTTCCACCTCACGAATGAGGATTCCATTTATTACTTCTTCCATGATTTCTGTACCTCTAACACTTTATTAAATTCTTCCGGCATTTCCTGAATCATATTTTCATCCCCTATGATAGGGACAAGGTCTTCCTTCATAAACACCGGAATGCCGAGCTTATGTGCCTGGTCCGTCAGAGACCATGCCCATTCCGGCTCCGTATGAATCTTCCTGCTCTGAGCTCCGGTCATGGTGCCGATAACGATCCAATTGATTCCGGAAAGGTCAACTGTGCCGGGATCATCGAATAACGGCTCAAAGGTAACATGGTAATGTTTTGCTCTGACGTTTTTCCGAAGGGCGTCGATACGCCACCGTTCTGCTTTCCTCGTCACCGTAACGCCAAACCATGCGTTTTCCAGATCGGTATCAAAATCCAGCAAATCAGGTCGCTTGGTAAGGAACAGGAACTGATGCTGTGGATTTTCACGGATCTTTGCAAATACCTCGTCTCTCCATTCCGGCTTCCATCCGGAGAGATCGCTCATCCCGGTAAGAAGAAAGTTCTGCGGACGTTTCTTTTCCATCATCTTGAGCTTACCCGGAAAGAATTCAGGGTCAGCGAAGTCATCAATCATATGCCAGCGTTTCACGTTGTTGCGGGCATAGCAATATGTACACCCCTCTGTGCAGCCAATGACGATATTCATGTTCTGAATCTGATCTTTGATATAAATACTCATGACTTCTGCCACTCCTCAAGATTCTTTCTGATGCGGTCGAGGCATTCCTCAAACCGGGTAATTTCTTCCTCTGAAAAACCTTTGTAGTAAATACTGCCCATCTCATCAGATACAGAATCGTACTCGCCCTTTAAGGCATGTGCTTTCTCAGTCAGAAACAGGAGTGTTTTCCTTTTGTCCGTTTCAGACTGAACACGGCTTATCAGCCCTTGATTTTCCATTCTTTCCAGCATCGTAGTAAGAGATGTTATCGCTAATCCGCATTTAGTCGAGAGTGACCTGATTGAGATACCATCCTCCTGCCACAGCACATAAAGAATACGTCCCTGGGCTCCATTAAACGCATCAATATTCTTTTCACTGAGAATCTTCTCGAAAATCCGGTCTCCAAGCTGTTTTATTTTTGTGACAAGAAATCCTCCATTCATTTCCATACAAAAGCTCCTATATAGTAGTTTATTAAAAACATACTATATAGGAGCTTTATTGTCAAGAGTTTATATGTCTTAATAGGTAAATTCCGTTTTTTTCAATTCTCCAAATTGATACGTGAACAATCGGTGTCAGGACAGAGAAAAAAACAGCTTACCATCTATTGATAGCTGCCCTTTTCTCTGGACTGCACACCGATTTTTACCGATTGAACAAAATCGCGTCACTCCAGACGATACAGTATGGAGTTTCAATCGATTTCCTTCTTCTTGATTTTACCAAAGAATCTATGCATTGGAAACTGATTCCATCATATATTCAAAATAGTAACCTGTCTTATCGAATGAAGGGTACACTTAATAAGCCTTCTTTCAGGAGGCTGTTTTTCAGTATTCAAATTCCTTCACTCAAGTCAACATATAGCGTCCTCGAAGCGATAGTGAATGAAGATTTCCTCCACAGGCTTCACATTTACAGATATCCTTTTTGTAAAGGATCATCAGCTTTTCCGCACAGGTTTTGCCTCGGAGTTTTGAAATATATTGAATGCAGTTGAGAAGCTTCCGGCAGTGTGCCATCTTTTCTTTCTTGTTCCTACAGGAAAGCAGGCCATAGTGGCGAATTCGGACAAAACCTTTAGGGAGCACATGCATTAGAAACATTCGCAGAAACTCTGTTCCTTTAATGGTTTGTTCGATATATTTACCGCCATTCTTGTAATCCTTTACGAGGTAGGTAACAGTTTCATCTGTCATGCTGACAATTCTACGGTTACTGATAGCGATACGATGAGTGTAACGGCCAAGGTAGTGGATCACAGAATCCGCTCCATTGAATGCCTCCTTCGTATATACAACCCAGTTCTTATCGTAGAGGGAATTCAGTAAAGCTTTGAATTCATAATGATTTTTCAAATGTGCTGCCGTTCCATGATACTCAAGTTTTTTATCTTCCCAGAATTGTTTCAGCTCACGAAGATAATACTTTTTGAAGACGGCAGACATGACCTTAACCGGAAAGAAAAACTTCTTTCCTTTATCCTTCCACTTGTTTGTAGCATCAAGTCCACCGCCAAGAACAATGGTGTGGAGATGAGGATGATAATTCATCCTGGAGCCCCAAGTATGAAGTACGCAGATATATCCAATCCTTGCTCCAAGATGCTTCGGATCCGCAGACAGTTCTTCCATTGTTTGATGTGCTGCATGGTACAAAGCATCATAAAGGAGTTTCTGATTTGAATAAATCAGGGAATATAATTTTTCAGGAACTGTAAAAACCGTATGAAAGTATGGAACATCCAGTACATTTTCCTGCTGTTTGTCAATCCATTCATCGACCTCCATTCCTTGACACATGGGGCAGTGACGGTTCTTGCATGAATTATAATGAATATATTTCTTGTGACAGTTTTCGCATTCGCTTAAATTGGCTCCCATTTCAAGAGTATGGCATTTGGAGATACACAGTGCCGTTAGTTGCTGTTGGGGAGAAAAGTTGTGTGTCTCACAGTATTGCGGAAGAAATCGATGGAATACATCCTGAATGGTGATGTCATGATTCATTTGCATCACCTGCGTTTCTCTTAGATTTATGTCCTCGTTTTTTTTTGACAGGATGATCAAGCGGACTCTTTATTCCCATAACAGTTTTATTGGATATGTGGATGTATACCTGTGTTGATTCCAGACAGCGGTGTCCAAGCATTGCTTGTACATAGTTGATAGGGACACCTTGTTCAATCATGTGACTTGCAAAGGAATGGCGAAGCGTATGCGGATGTGCTTCAATGCCCGCTGTTTTTCCTACTGCCCTGAGCATGATTTCAACACCACTCACTTTTAGTAGTTCATGAGGAGCATCTAAAGAAACAAAAAGATACTCTCTTTTTACCGGATAACTTCTCCAGTATTCTTTTAGTAAATCAAGGGCTCTTTCTGAAAGAATCGTCCATCTATCACGATGATTCTTCCCTTTGGAAATATATACCTGCATAGTGCTCATATAGATATCTTCAGGTTTAAGAGAGACAAGTTCTCCTACACGCATTCCAGATGAATAAAGCAGGGCAATGATTGCTTTGTTACGGATCTGGGTTGCAGAATTGATTAACTTTTCAATTTCTTCAAGAGAAAGCACTTTCGGAAGCTTTACATCCAATCGCATTCTTGGAACAATGTCTTGATCCCATGGAATGTGTAAGACATGTTTGTATAGAAAGCAAATGGAAGAATTATAAAAGTTGCAGGTTGCAGATGAAAGACCGGAATTACGTTTCCGAAAGACCTTCCAGCACCATTTTTTTCGTATTGTCAATCGAACCATTCTCATAACGCAGGATTGTAGAAGCGGTAACTCCCATCTTTTCTGCGACATAAGGCTGTGTCAGATTCAATTCCAGACGGCGCTGTTTTATTCTGCTGCCTATCAGCTT
>NZ_WWSA01000060.1:0-2625 GCF_009875615.1 Dorea sp. BIOML-A1 | reverse complement strand
AAGACATGTTTGTATAGAAAGCAAATGGAAGAATTATAAAAGTTGCAGGTTGCAGATGAAAGACCGGAATTACGTTTTTCCAGTATAAATGATCTGGCATCCTGAAGGGATAAATCTTCCATTGGTTTATAGCCTGTCCACTTCATAAAGTGACGTATGTTGTTGATATAGGTATCTGCAGTTCGGGAGGACCTGTTACGAATCAGGCATTCCTCTCTGAGCTTGTTAAAATATTTTTCGTACATAATAAACCTCCATGATACTAGTAACGTTAATGAGTCACTGCCATCATGGAGGTCCACGTATTAAAGATACCCTCTTGAGAAAAAGAGATTCTGGTGTTATTCTATTCATGGCAGTGTTAATGATGATCCTGTTCGATTGTTATTTTGTGGTGATTTAACAATACTACTTTTAGGGCTCATTATCTACTGCCTTTTTAAGTTAAAGAGAAAACTGCGCCACAGCCTTCGCAGGCCATCGCGCAGCGATTTAGTTCAACTGGAATTTATATAATTATCCCTCTAACTTTCCCATTTTACAGGCTTTCCCGCCTGTCCATTAGTAAAATGATATGTAGTTTCCCTTGTTTTTGCCCTTATGAGATAATCACAAGGGAAATAAGGGAAATTTTTTAGTCATTGCCCACCACTTTATCAAGAAGCCGAACCGATTTTCGTTTCGCATCTCTTGTGGAGTGAGCATAGACGTTCATTGTGGTACTGACATCTGAGTGTCCCAACAATTCCTGCACATCTTTTGGGGCAGCTCCATTTGCTAAAAGGTTGCTTGTATAGGTGTGACGTAACTGGTGGAAATGAAAGCCTTCAAATCCCTCTAATGTTTTTGCTACCTTTCTGCATACCGTTCCCAAAGTAGTCGGAAGTTCCAGACAGCCATCAGGTCTTAAGCAGACGAAAGAAATTTCTTTATAATCTGCCGGGACTTCCTCTGTTCTGTCTAAGCAATAATACTCGTAGTACACTCTGTTTTTCTCTTTGACCTCTTTGTAGTAGTTCGTGTGATAAAGTTCTCCATACTGCATTCGATTTTTTAACTGCTCTTTCCGGGCATTACGGAAAATCTCTACCAGCGTATCTCCAAAATCAACAATCCTCACTTTTTTCCGCTTGGTTGGTCCGATGATATATTTGCGCTTTGAGCCATCATATCGGATGCTGCGTCTTATGGTAAGGCATTGTTCTTCCAGATTTACGTCCTGCCATGCCAAACCACAAGCTTCTCCAATACGAAGCCCGGCATAATAGGGTATCTGGATTGGAAGTATTGCGGCTGGGTTCTTTTTTTGAAGATACGCAAGCAGTCTTTCATAATCTTCTCGTGAA
The DNA here is from genome assembly GCF_009875615.1 of Dorea sp. BIOML-A1. Classification (NCBI taxonomy): domain Bacteria; kingdom Bacillati; phylum Bacillota; class Clostridia; order Lachnospirales; family Lachnospiraceae; genus Dorea; species Dorea sp. BIOML-A1. Next base: position 1,279 of record NZ_WWSA01000060.1, on the reverse strand, counting down.
ATTGGTTGGATATTTCCGTCCATGTCCTCATCCGAAAACAAATCAACTTCGTCCGTCTGATACCGCAGTTTAATATACTGCATGGGATTGAACGTAATATACTGTTTTGGAAATACTGCAAAGCGGAAGGACTGCTGCATGACTGCGGAAAAAGAATGGATGTAATCTTTGCTGTAACCCTTTCTCTCTTTTCCATCGGGATGAACTCCCCCAAAGGAAAGCAAATCAAAGAAGGATTGCAAATGCTCAGAGGTTACATTTTTTAATTTCCGTTCTGCCAATGGGTGTTTCTTAATATTTCGGATTGTTCCGAGGTAATTCTCCACAGTACCATTGCTGAGCGTACCTGTTTTTAATTCCTCCTCTGCCCACACATCCAGAAGTTGTCCGACTGTGAGATTTTCCGCTTTGGCAACAAATTTCTTTTTCTCATAATCATCCATTGCCTGACGGAGCAGCTTTTCAGTTTCACTTTTGCTTTCTGTTCCAACGCATTCTTTCTGAACAAGATTGCCGCTTGCGTCCTCTACATAGAAGCGGTAGTACCATTTCTTTCCTTTTTTTCTTACAGATCCTTTTGCCATAATCGTATATCTCCTTTCGATATTAGACAATCGGAACTGATGAAATGCTTCGTGCGTGTAAGTATATCATAACTCCGGTTGTCTTACTATACCGATTCGGAATCTTCGTATAAGACTTCTGATAAAAGATTTGCAAGCCTTTGTTCTGCTGTTTTTGGTTTCTTGGAATAGAGCCTTACAACGTCCGCCATCTCATTAAGAGCATTGATGGTAGGAGTGATTTCCCTTAAGAACATAATCTCATTATATTCCTCATTCGATTCAAACCCTATTGTTTTGGCAATATCCGTCTGACCTGCATTTCCCTTGAAGTTTTTGCAGGCGAACTGGAAGGAATCCAAAAACAGACCATATTGTTTTAACATCAGCAGTAATAAATCTTTTGAAAAAGCATCTTCTTCTTTGGTAAGGGCAAGCGGTAACTGTTCCAGAATATCTCCCATCGCATCACGAATCTGTAACTCTCTCTTATCCGTAATGTCGGTTTCATATTCATCTGTTTCCCCTTTGAGCCATTCCACAGATACATGGAGTGCTTCCGAAAGACCTTCCAGCACCATTTTTTTCGTATTGTCAATCGAACCATTCTCATAACGCAGGATTGTAGAAGCAGTAACACCCATCTTTTCTGCGACATAAGGCTGTGTCAGATTCAATTCCAGACGGCGCTGTTTTATTCTGCTGCCTATCAGCTT
>NZ_WWSA01000005.1:0-121843 GCF_009875615.1 Dorea sp. BIOML-A1 | reverse complement strand
CTTACTCTTTCTGAACATGAAAATACCCCCATATAGGACTTTTATATTTCATTGTCCTATATGAGGGTAGCATATCACCGCATAAATACGGGCTATTTTTTTATTTTATTTTCATTAGGGCTATTCATTTTTGGAAGTTAAGGAAATAGAAAATAATTCTTGTGCATGTATCTCCACAGCGATATAATAAAAGAAAAACTTGGAGTGATCATAATGAAAAAAACATTATACCATGGTTCACAAAATATCATCACAATACCGCAATATGGAAAAGGTGCAAGAAATAATGATTATGGAAAAGGATTTTACTGTACGGAAGAGATAGAACTTGCCAGAGAATGGGCGTGTGCAAAGCAGACAAATGGATATGTTAATTGTTATGAATTAGAATTATCTGAGTTGAACATATTAAATTTGAACAGTTCAGAGTACAATATTCTGAACTGGCTGGCATTACTTGCAGATAACCGGACATACTGGCAGAGGGGAAGTATTGCAGAAGAGGCAAAAAAATACTTGAAAGATAATTTTTTGCCGGATATTTCAGAATATGATGTAATCATAGGATACCGGGCGGATGATTCATATTTTACTTTTGCACAGGATTTTGTTGCAGGTGTTATATCGATGCAAAAGCTTGCAGAAGCCATGAGGCTTGGTAAGCTGGGAGAACAGATTGTGCTCAAAAGTCCAAAAGCATTTGAACAGATAAAATATCTGGGGCATGAACTGGTGGATGCTGAAATATATTATGCAAGAAAAAAAGAACGGGAAAGAGAAGCAAGAAAAGAATATCGGCTCCGGCGCAGTCAGAAAGCAGATATTCGGGAACTATTTATTCTGGATATCATGAGGGAGGAAATGAAAAATGATGATCCACGCTTATTCTGAAGATTATCTGGTATCAGCACAGAGAATATTGGGAGATATGCTTGATTATGCAGTTAATACGTATGCATTTGATCCGGATTCATTTTATCAGATGTTTCTTGTGTCGGATGTTTCTTCACAATTTCAGAATGGCAATCCGACATACGTTGCCGGGAAGACCGGATGTGAGATTGTAAAAGAGATCATACATTCTGCAGGAATAGAGATGCAGGAATTAGAGGATGAAATGTATCTGGATAAGTCACCGGAATACTGGGCAGGCTGGGCACTGGCATATTATCAGTGGTATACAGGAAGAACGTTTATAAAGATATACAAAGTAGTGTCTGTACAGGAACTGTTAGATATGTATGATGTCTATCATGAAATGGATATTCAAAAGTTTGTCGATGAGATAAATGAACGATGGGAGGCCTTTTATACAGACACCAATCTGAAAAGAATAAGATTAATTTCCGGGTTATCTCAGAGAGAACTGGCAGAATTATCGAATGTACCACTCAGACAGATTCAGCTTTTCGAACAGAGACAACGGAATATCAACCATACCAGAGCTATCGATGTACTGAAACTTGCGAAAATTCTGGGATGCAAAAGTGAAGAATTACTGGAAATCTGATTCAGATATGAGAATGGAGATAATATAGAAATTACCAGAGGAAAATTCATGAGTAAAACTACAATTATAACCAACGTACAAACCCGGCTCTTTGAGCTGCAAGACTTAAAATACCGTGATTTTCACGCAAAACTAATGCCGACAGTCAACAAAGAAAAGATCATCGGCGTTCGGACACCGGCACTTCGTATATTTGCGAAGAATTATGGAAAGACAGAAGAAGCAAAAGAATATCTGCAGATATTGCCGCATCAGTACTATGAAGAAAATAACCTGCACGGACTTTTAATCGAACAGATCAAAGACTATGATATTTGTCTGAAGGAAATAGACCGTTTCCTTCCATATATCGATAACTGGGCGACCTGCGATATGCTTGCGGTCAAGGTAGTGAAGAAACATCTGGACACCTTCATAGATGAAATATACCGGTGGATGGAATCTGACTATACATATACCATCCGGTTCGGTGTTAATATGCTGATGCAGTATTATCTGGAAGATGCATTTCGAATGGAATATCCGGAAAAAGTAGCACAGATCCGTTCGAAAGAATATTATGTAAATATGATGCGTGCATGGTATTTTGCGACGGCGCTTGCAAAGCAGTATGATAAGATTCTCCCGTTTATCGAAAAGCAAAAATTAGATGTCTGGACGCATAATAAGACGATCCAGAAAGCTATCGAAAGTTACCGGATCACGCCAGAGCAGAAAGAATATCTAAGAGGGTTAAAGATTAAAAAATGAAATCCATATCCATTTATACGATCACAAGGAATCAGAATATCGAACAGCTGCAAAAACTGGAACGTCAGTTATCCGGAAGAGACTATTTTCTGAAAATGCGGGAATGGGAACTGGAAAGTATGAAAGCACTGACAGCCGAATTGGAAACCTGTATGGAGGATGTATATGCACTTCGTTTCTTTTATTCGTTTCAGATTCCGAGACTGGGAAAAGAATTTGATCTTCTTCAGATCAAAGAAGACCAGATTGTAAATATTGAGTTAAAAAGTGGTGTGGTATCAGATGAGGCTATCTGCAGACAGCTTCTGCAGAATCGATATTATCTGTCGGTGCTTGGAAGAACGATTCATTCGTATACTTATATCAGCAGCCAGAATCGTCTGGTAAGACTGACGAATCATGATCATATCGCAGAGGCAGACTGGGACGAATTATGCAGAGCTTTGAAAAGAGAAAGTCCGGATTATGACGGGAATATCGAAGAACTGTTCCGCGCAGAACTCTATCTGATCTCACCGCTCAGAGAGCCGGAACGCTTTTTACAGAAAGAATATTTTCTAACGGCACAGCAAAGAGATATCGAACGACAGATCCTGAAAGGAATCCGAGCAAAACATTCCGACTATTACTGGTTCAGCGGACTTCCGGGGACGGGAAAGACATTGCTTCTGTATGATCTTGCGATGAAGCTGTCGGTACGTCAGAGAGTCTGCATGATTCATTGCGGAGAATCAGGAGAGGACTGGAGAATTTTACATAAACGTCTGCGCCGGATTGATTTTCTGTCGGATCGTCAGTTATCACTTCAGGCAGCAAAGCAGACGATGACAGAAAATGTGTGTGCGGAAGAAGCGTTTGATACATTCTTAAAGCCATACAGTGCTATTCTGGTGGATGAGGCACATCTGCTTTCTGTGGAGCAATTAAAGATATTAGAAGAATGTAAAAAGCAGATTCCGATAATCTTCTCCAGTGATACGGAAGACATGATCTCGCCTGAAGAACTGGATCGTGAAATATCGCAAAGACTTGCGAGCCTGCCGGATGTGCAGAGCTTTCATATGACGAACCGTATCCGTACAAATGCAGAACTTTCTTCCTTTATTCAGAACATGCTGGATCTGTCGCGGAGAAAAGGGCAGAAGGGCTATCCTAATATTGAAGTGGTGTATGCGAATGATGATACAGAAGCAGTATGTTTGATGCAAGGCTATGCGAGACGGGGATATCTCTATCAGAATCCGGCAATGCGGGATGTGAACTGCCTGGTAGCCGTACTGGATGAACAGTATTATTATGATGAGGACGGTTATCTCCGTGCGGGAAAGATTAGTGAAGCTTCTTATGAAATAACCCGTATAACAACGAGTGAAGGCAGAAAATCAAATGTGAGACTTCTTTTTCATCAGCTGAATCAGGCAAAAGAAAAACTGGCGATTGTGATCAAGGATAATCCGGAAGTGTATGATACGATTTTGGATATATTATAGATGCGTAAAAACAGATAAAGAACTGTTTTTACGCATTTTTCTGTATCAGTCATTTCCAGATATTTTCAGAAAGAAAATTTGCCCGGTTCCGAAATGCGTGGTACAATATTCCTTAGGTAAAATATTGAATCAGAGAGGTTTTTACAATGGAAGAAAAGAATTACAGTAAAGTACCGGTATTCGAAAATGGACTTGCACAGCCTGTTTTCAAATTCACAGACGGAAAGACAGGAGAAAAATACGATCCTGCGACATCAAGTATCGTAAGATACTGTGTATATGTGGAATCTGACTATGACATGGATGGAGACGGAAAGAGAGATCTCGTTAAAGCATTCATTCAGGTTCCAAGAAGTGCCGTAGAAGGCAATTATAAGGCGGCAACGTTATATGAGGCACGTCCGTATTGTGCCGGTGTACAGGCAGACGGATACGATCATATGAAAGAAGTGGAAAGCAAAGAATACCGCAAAATTGATTTTGCAGATCTTGACAAAGAAGTGCCTGCACGTATCCCGGAAGGAATGATCAGTGCCATGGATCTTGCATTAAAGGCAGATCCGGCAGACTGGTATTATCCGGATAAAGGGAACAATAACAGCATGGTATATGAAAATCTGGATAACTTCAATTATTATCTGGTGCGCGGCTTTGCAGTGGTTGTAAGTGCCGGATTCGGAGCGCTTGGCTCAGATGGATTCAACTATGTCGGTTCAGAGTATGAAAGAGATGCATTCAAATCTGTTGTAGAATGGCTGCATGGCGACAGAGTGGCTTACGCAGACCGTGAAGGAAAGATCGAGACGAAGGCAGACTGGGCGAATGGGAATGTTGCCATGACCGGAAGATCTTATGCCGGAACCATGCCGTTTGCAGTTGCAACCACAGGCGTAGAAGGCCTGAAAACAATTGTTCCGGTTGCAGGTATCGCAGACTGGTATACACAGCAGAATATGCAGGGTGCACAGCGCTACTGGCCGAAAGAGATGCTGAACAGTTTCCTGGCATATTTCTGTTCCAGCCGTTATAACGATGAGACATTATCTGAGAAACAGTTGGATGATATTGCAGCATTCCATCATGAATTAAGTCTTCAGCAGTTAAAATGCGGATTCGACTATGATCCGGAATTTTGGGGAGCCGGAAACTACCGTCTGCATGCAGACCAGATCAAGTGCAGTGCGCTGATCGTACATGGATTCAATGATGAAAATGTATCTACAAAACAGTTCGAAATGATGCATACCGCATTCGAACAGGCAGGACAGACAGTGAAACTGATCCTTCATCAGGGTCCACATATCACACCGACCATGGCGAATAAGAATTACGGAATCCTGATCGATGGAAAATTCTATGATGATATCGTAAATGAATGGATATCCCATTATCTGTACGGAGTAGAAAATGGTGCCGAAAAGATGCCGGAAGTACTTGCGCAGACAAACTATGACCAGAAAAAATGGGAAACAGAAAGTGCATGGGAAACAGAGTATACCATGAAGCTTACTTCAAAAGAAGAGAGTAAGACAGTGATTGATACAGACTGGGAAAAAGCTGGTGTCAGTGCAGAAAACTTCGATGATGTGATGGCACAGAAGTCTACGAATATGGCACAGCGCTATGTGACAGATCCATTTGAAGAGGCAGTGACTGTACAGGGAACGGTATGCCTGAACTTAAAGGCAGCATTAAAAGACGGAAATATCGAAACAGATTTCGATCCGGAAAACAGAAACGATGTGGATACATTGACCATGCAGCTTGGTAATTCCAAAGTATCCGGTAAAATGGATGATGTAGAGATTGCAGTGCTTCTCTGTGATGTATGTGACGAAGAATTCGACAGTATCCAGACCGTAGATCCGGAAAGAAATATCGTTCCGGTAACAACGGTGAAAGAAGGCGGAATCATTAATGGCGGAGATCTTCCGGCATTTGATGAGGCAGAATTCAATACTGTACATAAAAAATACCGCGTGATCACACGTGCATTTGCAGATCTGTGTAATCCGGAAGCAGGTTATGCGCCGGAGACAGCACAAAACAGTATCGAGCTTAAAAAAGGCGAATATCACGATTACAGCGTATATCTCAATGCGACAAGATATACTGTAGAGCCGGGACACAGACTTGCAATAGTTGTTGCGACAGAAGATCCGGTGAACTGCCTGATCCATAAGACATATTCGGTAGAGATTGATGACAACTCTGTGATGGTGGAAGTTCCGGTGACAAAAGCGAGTGAGGACATGGGACTGAATAAAGCGGAATAGATAGAATATCTATCGGAAATGAGAAAAGTACGAGCTGCTGGTTGAAAATATTAGAAGTAAATGATTGAAAAAATAAGAACTGCTGTTTTAGGAGTAAAGTCTTAAAATAGCAGTTCTTTTGTGTTGCCATGTGTTCGTAAGGAGCAGCTTGGCTGCCAAAACATCTGTAAGGAGCTTTGCCAGTGGTAAGTTTTCTGTATCAGCAGACGTTTTTTCAAGAATTCATGGCCACAAATCCCGGAATTCATGGCCAGTTATAACAATATTTGTAACTATCGTGGTACAATGAATGCAATAATTATGTGAATAAATACGGAGAAAATATAAATGTTTCAGATAGCAATGATAGAAGATGAAGAACATACAAGACAGGAAGTGGAAAGACTTATTAGCCGGGAGTTCGAGAAACTTAAGGTGCAGGATATAACTACCGAAATATATAAAACAGCCGAAGAATTTCTGGAAGTTAAGAAGCACTACGATGTAGTTATCTCAGATATTGATCTTCCGGGGAAAAGCGGGATCGATTTGGGAAGAATTTTAAAGGCAGAACAAAAAGATATCTGCCTGGTATTCCTGACATCGTATGCCGAATTTGCAGTGGATAGTTATGTCCTCGAGGCATATCAGTATATTTTGAAAAGAGATATGAAAGAGCGTTTGCCGGCAGTATTACAGAAAATTTATCAGGAAAAGCAAAAAGAGAGCCAGAATTTCTTCTGGATCGGTGGGGTGACGGACCAGAGAAAATTATATCATAAAGACATTATCTGTATCCGCAAGGTCAAAGGGCAGAAGTATGTTGAATTTGTAATGGTAAATGGCGCATACAAAGAACGTCTGGCACTGCATCAGATTTTTGAAGATTTGAAAAGCCCGGCTTTTATATTTGCCGGAAGAAGTTATATTATCAATATCGATCATGTGGATCGGATCACGACGGCTGCCATCTATCTGGAAGACGGGATTAAGATTCAGGCAGGGGCAGAGACTATTCAGGATGTGAAGACACAGATCATGGAATACTGGAGAAATGTAGAATGAAAGAATGGACGAGAAAGCGAAAAGCAGATGTTTGTATGGGGATTCTGCTGCAAATATATTTCTTCTTTCCATGGATCCGTATAGACGGAGGGTATCACACGATTCACGTGTATCTGATCGAGATATTCCGGAAAGAAAGCTGCATCAAGGCATATAATTATATTTTCTTATCTGGGCATCCAATCTTATGGAAATATTCCGGTTTTGCGGCAGTGACATTTACCATGATCATAGCATTTATGATTGTGATGCAGATGATCGAACTATGGCAATTGTACAGACATATGAAAGGGATCAAAACGTTTGATATACACAGGTATGTCTGGGTTCTTGCCATCGTTCTTTTTTTCTTATATCTTGATGCTTCATACATCTATCTGGATGACAGTGCGCTGTTCAAGCTTAGAATCTATATGTATATGGTGATATTCATAGGTATTATTGGAATCTGGATGTTTCTGGATATTGAGGCGGCTGCATGGGATACGGAGACGGCAAAGCATAAGACAGAACTGAAAGAGCGGGACGAACAGTTGCTGCAGGTAAAAGTGAAAGCGCTGGAAGAAAAATATCAGGAAATGTTAAAGAGCCGGAAGGTTGTACATGATATGAAAAATCACCTGCTTGCATTGAAAAAATACGATCAGGAGAGAGACTGGGAAGGACTGCACCAGTATCTGAATGAATTAAGTGATGATATGCTGGATGACAGCTATCAGATCTGGACGGGTAACCGCATGCTGGATATGATCCTCAATCAAAAGACGAAAGATGCAAAAGAGAAAGAGACGGATATGCAGATTGAGACAGAAGTATTTGCAACCCTTCCGTTTTCAGACAGGGAGATTATTTCACTTTTTGGAAACGTTCTAGATAATGCGCTGGAAGCCTGTGAACGGATCCAAGATAAAAAGCGCTGGATAAAAATTAAGATAAAAAAGAAGAATCATTTATTATATATTGAGACCTCAAATGCAATTAAAGAAATGCCGGTGCAGAATCAGAAAGGATTTGTATCAGTAAAAGAAGATGAGATACTTCATGGATATGGAATGAAGAACATACAGGATATTGTCAGAAAATATGACGGCATATTCCGATATAAAATTTACGGAGAGTATCTGGTCTGTATCATCTCGATATATGATATAAGAGGGGCGGAAGAGGAATGAGAATGGAAGAGAAAAAGAGACGGATGAATATTATTCTGGGGATCATACTTCAGATATATTTTCTGTTTCCGTGGATGAATATAACGGGAGAACGGAAGAATTTTATTATGTATGTAATTGCTGTGTTGAGAAATCACAGTTGTGCAGATACATATAACACGACGTTTTTAGACGGAGCAGCAGATGCATTACCACTGGATATTCATACACTGGCAAAAACATTCACGGTATGTGTTATGCTGTATGTCGTTCTTGAAGTAATCGAAACAATACGGCTTATCTGTAACATCAAGGGATGGGAAATAAAATTTTTATCTATCATAGAACTTATCGGATTATTTGCAATGCTGTCGGTAGTGGCCGAGATTGGACTTAACAGTTCATGGAGCAGTGCGGGTACGATACAGGTGTTCCCGATGTATCTACTTGGGTATCTGGCAGTATTTCCGATATGGACGGGGATACGGTTACTGATGCATAAATCCATGGAAGAATGGGAAGAATCCGGTGAACAGATCCTGAAAACTCAGGAAAATGATAAGCATTATAAACAGGAACGGAAAAGAAGATTATATTTTCCAGGGAAATATTCGAAGCTTTATTACCATGTGCTGTGGGAGAATTTTAAATATCACTGGAGAGATTTTTCTTTTTTATTTGTATCGGTTCTGTTATCGGCAGCATTTCTGTTCATTGGATTTGGAATGAGAGAGGCATTTTCCGGAAGCTATGGATATGATAATGAATTACTAGGGCTTGGGCTGACTGAGATTATGAAGGACTGCCTGATCGTGATCGTACTGATATCATTGTTTTTGATTACGGTTGTCATGGTATTCTACCGGAAAAAACGGATGGCGGATGATGGGATTTTCCGGACACTTGGCATGCGGAGCAATGCCGTGTTCTGGTCCTGGATCGGAGAATTACTTGCCGGATTTGCGGTGGCACTGGTGACGGCATTTGTGATTGGAAGAGCCATTTTGTTTGGCATATATGCCGCTGTTATACAGCATTTTCCTAAAATCGATATGAAATCAGAGGTATCGTGGAAGGTGTATCTGATCACGGCAATCGTGATAGCTGTTATCTGTTTGTTTGCTTTTGGTATCTCTGGGGATATCCATGCAGGAGAACGTTCCGCCGATGCCAGAAATGCAGCGGTGAAAAGTGAGAAGATTCCGGGAATATACAGAAAAGCAGGGGCGTTGATCAGCGGGCTGCTGGGAGTAATCGTCCTGTATCTGTATACACAGAGAAGATTTTCAGAGAGTATCTTTCTTTTGTGTGGGTTCTTCCTGTGTTTGTATGTTTTTCTGTATAATATAGGTGCCATGATCCTGCGTAAAAAAGAAACGTCTATGGATCAATACCTGCGAACCATTCCGGAAGAACATATGATACGACACAGATACCAGACAACTGTAAAGTATCTGACACTTATGATCGTGATACATGTATGTGTGATGTCCTTTTTCTCGGTAAAAATTGTATCTAACAGAATCGCAGATAAGACGGATACGCTGTACCCATACGACTATGTATGGCTTGCGAATAGTAATGATACAGGGATTATCGAAAAGCTTAAGCAAGAATGCAAAGCAGAAGTGACCAGTATTCCGATGGTCCGGGCAACAACGATTGATAATACAGAACGTCTGGAAGGACCATTTGATCTTGTCTGGCAGCAAGGCCAGAATATCGGTATATCAGAGAGCAGTTATCGAAAGTTAAAGAAGGCAGTCGGAGAAAAACCGAAAAAGCATCTGAATCTTGACAAGAACGGAAAGAAAATTTATGTCGTGTATCAGCAAGATCAGGGAACAAAGGCGAAACCAATTGATCACTATCAGTTGATGATACATCCGAATCTGCATATCGGACAGCCATTGTTTGGCTTTGATACAATGGAGCACCAGACTTATTATCCGGTACGGACGATTACAGGCTCCGAGACTTCGAGTCTGATCGGCGCATTCAAACAGGGAAAATACGAGAATCTTATTGTATTCGCTGATGCATATTTTGACAAAATAAAAGACTATTGGAAAACGACAGACATGAATACGGGAGAAAAAATAAAAACGTCGGATGCGGTATTGGAAGAAAATATCCATGAATGGCCGACGAAACTTGTCCTTGCAAATGTACCGGAAAAATACCAGAAAAAAGCAGATCAGTTGACAATAGATTTTGCAAAGCAACATGCATATGATGAGTCATTTGATTCGCTTGTAAAAAGTACATATACGAAGACAGAAGCAGCGAAAAAGCGGCAGATGGAGCGAATCCTTGAATGTGTGATGAATGGATTTGTGCTTATTATTTTATCTGTGATCAGTATGCTCCTACTTCATATGAAGGTTCAGATGGAACTGCCGGATATGCGGAAACGGTATCAGTTCATGAACCGTCTGGGAATGAATCGCAGGGAACGGATCTGCATCGAGAAAAAGGAAATCAGCCGGTTTGTGACGATCCCATCTGTTATTGCCGTTATAGTTACGGTACTGTATTCTGGAATTGTATTTGAACTCAGGGATTATCATCTGAATGATGTGAAGAATTATGTGATAAATGCAGGTGTACTCTGGATTATATATTTCATATTACAGTGGCTGAATCTGAAGTGGCTGGAAGATATGATTGTGAAAAAGATTGAAAAGGGAGCAGATTTGTAATGAATGAAAAATTAGAAAAGAATGAAAATAAAAAAACGACAGACGTATTAAGAGCAGAGAATCTGGTCCGTGATTATGTGCAGTATGGAGAAGATGGTGAAAAGAAGAAAGAAATCCACGTCCTGAAGGGATTAAATTTTTCTATCCAGAGACAGGAGTTTGTCGGAATTATGGGAAGATCCGGATGTGGAAAGACGACACTTTTGAAACTATTGGGTATGATAGACCGTCAGACCGGAGGAAAGCTGTTCTTTGAAGAACATGATACGGAAGATTTGTGGAAGGATGAATTTGCGGACATACGACGGAGAAAGATCGGATTCGTGTTCCAGGACTTCTATTTGATGGACAGTCTGTCCGTCAGGGAAAATATCATGCTTCCGAAGATCCTGGATAAGAAGAGTGCGAAAGAGTGTATGGAAGAATCGCAGAAATATGCAGAACAGTTCGGAATTACACATCTGATGAACAAGAAGCCGTATGAATTATCCGGAGGTGAAAAGCAGCGAGTGGCGATATCCAGAGCATTGATCAACAATCCGGATCTGATACTTGCGGATGAGCCGACCGGAAACCTCGATTCTAAGTCCGGTGATGTGGTAATCCATACACTGAGTCATATCAATCGGGAACTTGGCAAGACAATTGTTATGGTAACCCATGATCCGAAGATGGCAAGTTATTGCAGCAGGCTGATTCTTCTGAAAGATGGAATGATTCTGGAAGATATGAGAAATGGCGTGGATCAGGAAGCGTTTTATCAGGAGATTCTTGGGAAGATGAAGGAGTTGTAGAAAGTTCACAAAAAATCAGTATTTCTAGAAATTGCATTGAAAATAAAAATCAGGCATGTTATTCTAGCGGCACGCAGATAAATTCTAGCATCTGCAACGTATCTATATTTATCAATTCATTTACTTCAAGCCCAGATATTCGGGCATTAATCAAAAATGAAAACCACAGAAAACAGATAAATACATGCCTGATAAAGAAAGTTGTTCATATATACTGGTATATATATATAAAATGTATGCTATGATATTCATAAAAATAAGCAGTTTTTCTTTTAAAGGAGTTATATCTGTATAAGAAAGGAGAGCTGTTTATGAACAAATGAAAATCATTAAAAGAATTAAAAGAATTAAACTTGCTGGACAAATTTCTATTCGATGAAGCAATGGATGACCCTGAAAATGTAAAGACGATGTTAGACATCATATTAAGTAAAAAGACGAATCTGAAGCATCCACCGCAGACAGAGAAGGAACAGAGAACGTCTACGGATAATCGGCAGATCCGGTTAGATGTCTATGCTATGGATGAAGACGATGTGATATACGAAGTGGAGGCGCAGAAAGAAAATACGCATAATCTTCTGAAAAGAAGTCGTTTGTATCAGGGAATCATCGACAGTAAACTGCTGCCGCCAGGTGGTATCCCAAGAACTGATAGAACTTTTGAAATATATGGAACACAGTACAGATGAAGTGTCAGAACAGTGCAAAAGTGAACGGATTCAAAAGATGCGTAGACGAGTTTGTCGGATTAAAGCAAGTGAAAAAACAGAGGTGAAGTATATGCAGGCATGGGAAGAAATATTGCTGGAAAGACAAAAAGAGAATTGCTCAGAAAAATGAATCATAAGATGTCCATTGAGAAAATTGCAGATGTATTGGATATGGATGTTTCAGAGGTGAAACATATCATTGAGGAACAATATGATACAGAAGATTAAATCGGAAAATAATCGCAACGGGAGAGACCATCTGACATTATTCAGATGGCCTCTCCTGCCATTTTTTAATGCTTATACTGTTCCGGTAATTGTCAGAGTGCTAAATCCCGGATTAGAACTCCATTCACCGGTAGTCTCGTTGACGGTAAATGTTGCTGCAGGAACAGTAACTTTTCCGGAACCGGTAGCAAAAGTACCGGTAGTTTTATCATAAGTGTAGTCTTCACCTTCTGTCCATGTGCTTCCGTTAAAGGTGACAGTCAGATTAGAAAGTATTGGATTAAACGTATCGGTAACGATTACGGCCGTGGCTTCATTTGCAGGAACGTTTCCTTCATTCTGAATCAGGAACGTGTAGGTCAGGCTTCCGTTTTCAGTAACAGGTACCGGACTGATAGATTTTGTGATACCTAAGAGCGGCAAGGCTTCTGCATTTACCGTTTCCTTAGCGGTGATAGAAGTAATGCCGTCTCCACTTGCAGTAACCGTGTTGGTAATGAATGATTCATTGGTGAGAGGAGCGTATTGATTTACAGCTGTTTCATAGACCAGTGTCAGATTACCATTTGCAGGAACAGTTAATCCAGAGAAGACAAGCGGAGGACCTGCGGTTACAGCAGGTACAGCCTGTAACGTTCCGTTTGTATAGTATTTTACCGTGTTATCCAGATACGTTAACGGTGTCAGTGAAGTAGTAGAAAATGCATACGCACCAAGGTCATCTGTGAGTGTAAGTCCTGTAATAGGAGTGGTACCGGAGTTAACAATACTTATAATATAGGTGACAGTACCTCCCGGATGATAGGTATTTTTTACTGCAGTTTTCGAGATTGACAATACTTCGAGAATCTCACCGACGGCAATATTTGAATTAGTAACAGAATTTCCGTAACGGAGTTGTGCCTGGTTTGTAAATTGAGCCATATTTTTAACCTTCCTTTCATATATGTGTCTACAATATAATATATGTCTGTGGAGTAAAATTGCCCGGGGATAATTTGTAGAAGATTTACAAAAATTGAGCATTTCTAAAATATATATTGAAAGCATGAATAGAGCATGTTATCCTATCAACACGCAGATGAATTCTAATATCTGCAACGCATCTATATTTACCAATTCATTTATTTCAAGCCCAAACAATCGGGTAAGAATCCAAGATGAAAATCATAAAAAACAGATAAATACATGTCTGATAAAAGAAGATAACGGTATATACTGGTATATATATAAATTCTGTGTTATCATATGCATAAAGCTAAACAGTTCTTCTTTGCAGGTATTATATCTGTACAAGAGAGGAGAACTGCTTATGAACCAAAGAAAATCATTAAAAGAATTAAACTTGCTGGATAAATTTCTGTTCGATGAAGCGATGGATGATCCGGAAAATGTAAAGACGATGTTGGATATCATACTGAGTCAGAATACGAATCTAAAACATCCGCCACAGACCGAAAAAGAGCAGAGAACGTCTATAGATAATCGGCAGATCCGGCTGGATGTCTATGCGATAGATGAAGATGATGTGATATATGAAGTAGAGGCACAAAAAGAGAATACACATAATCTTCCGAAAAGAAGTCGACTCTATCAGGGAATCATCGACAGTAAGCTGCTGCCACCAGGAGTTGCTGACTTTAACTTACTGAACGAAGTACTGATTGTGCTGATCACACCATTTGATTTATTTGGATATGGTTTATATCGTTACACGTTTCAGATGAGATGTGAGGAAGTCCCCGAACTAAAGCTGGATGATGGAGCAACGAGGATATTTCTGAATACCAGGGGCAAACATCCCGAGCTGGTGTCACCAGAATTGATAGAATTGTTGAAGTATATGGAACGTAGTACGGATGAAGTGTCAGGGAAGTGTAAAAGTAAGCGGATCCAAGAGATGCATAGACGAGTTTGTCAGATCAAAGCAAGTGAAAAGACAGAGGTGAAGTATATGCAGACATGGGAAGAACAGATAATGATAAAGCAGGAGGGAATTACTGAGGGAAGAATAGAAGGCGAGAAAATTAGACGATTAAGAGGAAAAAGCGAACTCTTAGAAAAATTGTCTGATAAATTTTCGATTGAGCAAATTTCAGAAATGTTAGAGATCGATATTTCAGAATTAAAGAATATTATGAAAGAGATACAGAACGAAAAGTATCTGTAAGAAATTGTTAGTGGCAGGTTCTGTGGGTAGCAGCTTTATACTAATGCATGGTCATATTATAAGAACGGTCAGATATGTTTATCAAGACATGTCTGACCGTTCTTCGTATAGCAGAGGATGAAAGAAAACATGCGGTTTTTCTGTGTGTAATTACCACGGTAGATCCATATTTTTAAAATTTCATGGTCAGAAAACCCGCTATTCATGGCCATTATAAGGCGGAAGAAGAAAAGGCATGGTACAATAACTATAAAGATTTCATGTGAAAATAAGATGGAGACCGATAAAATGAATGGATGGACAAAAAAGAGAAAAGTAGATACTTTTATGGGGATTTTATTGCAAGTGTACTGTTTCTTTCCGTGGATGCGCATAAATAGAAAATGGAATACGATTCACATGTATGTAATTAAGACCTTTCAGGAAAATGATTACATCAAGATGTATAATCATACATTTTTAAAACAGCATATGTGGAAATGGAAACATTCACAGGTAGTTGCGTTTATATTTTTACTGATGTTAATATTCCTGATTTTGCTTCAGAGTATAGAATTGTATGAATTATACCAGTGCATAAAAAACGGGAATCAATCAACAAATTATCATGTATTTGTTTGGATTACTTATCTTGCAGCATTTTACATCTTTATGGCTATAGCATCTACCGGATTTGTAGAATTTTATTCTATGCCGATGTTTTGTTATATGATGCTGTTTCTGGCTGTCATAGGAATCTGGATATTTCTTGATATTCAGGCAGAAGCATGGGACGTTGAGACAGAACAGCACAGAGCTGAACTGGAAGAGCAGGATAAGAAGATGCTCCAGATGAAAGTAAAGGCGATGGAAGAACAATATAGGGAAATGTTAAAGAGCCGGAAGATTGTTCATGATATGAAGAATCATTTGCTTGCATTAAAGAAATATACGCAGGAACAGGACTGGAAGGGATTGGAAGAATATCTGAACGAACTCAGCCGGGACATGTTGGATTACAATTACCAGATTTGGACAGGAAACCATATGCTGGATATGATTCTTAACCAGAAAGAGAAGGAGGCAGAGAAGCAAAAGACGCAGATGCAGATCAGTACGGAAGTATTCACAACGCTTCCGTTTTCTGACAGAGAGATCATTTCACTTTTTGGAAATCTTTTGGACAATGCGTTGGAAGCATGTGAGCAGATCAAAGAAGGAGAACGCTGGATACATATAAAAATGAAAAAGAAGAATCAGCTCTTATACATCGAGATTGTAAATGCGGCTAAAAATACGGGAATACAGACAGATGAAAATTTTGTATCAAAAAAGGATGGAACGTTACATGGTTATGGAATGAAAAATATCCGGGATATTGTAGAACAATACAATGGAATGTTTCAGTGTAAAAGCCAGGAGGATCGGTTTGAGGTTGTGATTACTATTTACGGATAGGAGGCAGGTGAATATGAAAGAAACAAAGAAAAGAAGATATATTGTATCGACAATTATGTACGGTATGATTTTGATTTTTATTCAGCTTCCGTGGGTGGTTTTGAAAGGGAAGAATTACAGTATATATGCAGCATATTTCCGAATCAAAGCAAAAGGAATAAAAGCACTTTCGGAGATGGCAGCGTCTGACTGGGATGGGAATATTACGATAATCAGGATACAGTTAATACTGCTTATTGTATTTCAGATCGTGATTGTATTACATATAGTGACGCAGTGGCTGCATAAGGAATATTATCTGAATATCGCTGCGTTAGTTGTTCTAGGTGTATATATTGTGGTGAATGAATCTGGATTTGGAATGCTTGTGGATAATTCAACAAAAACGATTCTGATTTCTGCAATCATCATGATATTTGTTATGGCAGAAGTGCTGATCAGTAAAATGCTTGATGTATGGAAAGATGCCAAGGAATCAGCAGAAATATTTGCGGAAAAGGAACGGGAAGAAAAAGAAGAAGAGCGCAGGAGATTATATTTTCCGGGAAATTATACCAAACTTTTTTATCAGATGGTCTGGCACAATTTTAAATATGACTGGAAAGATTACGGCCTCCTGCTGTTCTGTGGTGTAATCGTTTCTGCATTCTCCTTTGCAGGACTTGGAATATATCAGATGATGGCGAAGGCTCACCGGGCAGAGAATTTCCTGCTGGGTGAAGGACTTGGAAGGATATTGCTGAATGCAATGCTTCCGATGGCGGTATGTGCCATCTTTTTGATGGTGTTTGTTCTCGTATTTTACATGAAAAAATGGACGCAGAATTACAGTGTATTCGTGACGCTGGGAATTCGAAAAAAAGCGTTGTATACGATTATTGGGATAGAGATCGTAGTCGCTTTTTTGTGTTCGCTGATTGCCGGCGGTCTATTGGGAAATATGATCATGTTTCTGTTCCGGAAAGTGATTTTCTCAATGCTGGCAAAAGGAATTGTTCTGTCAAAGGTGACGTGGCTTACTTATGTGAAAGGTACGTTGGTGGTGTTGGCAGTGTATATAATTGCATTGATGGCGACCAGGGATATCGTATCGGATTTCAATCTGGTCAGGGCATCGATTAGAAACATTGCAAAAGAACCTATGCCGCAGAGGAGGACAAAGTTATTCATAACAGCCGGAATCATAATCTGTATGATCGCTATATTCGAATACCGGCAGTTGAGAAATCATGAAAGTATGTATCTGCTCTTTGCATTCTTTGCGGGTATATTTTTACTGATTCGTTTTGTAGGAGCCGGATATTTGAGACGTGCAAAAAAGACACCGGTATATCTGCCACAGATGCTGAACCGGAATCATTTGTATTATAAATCAAAGACAACTGCAAGGTATGTGCTGGCACTTACAATATTGAACGTATGCGCAGTGTTTTACTTTCTGTTTCAGGTAGTTTCGGTAACGATTGCAGAGAAGCCGGAAAGTCTGTATCCGTATGATTTTGTCTGTATTGCAGATGATGGAGATGATGCGATTTTTGATAGGATAAAGAACGGTTATCAGGCAAAAATCATAGAATATCCGATGGTGCGTGTGGCAAATGCAGATAAGACAGAACAAAACGAAGGCGTGCAACAAGGAAAAAGACCGCAGGGACAACAGATCGGGATTTCTGAATCGACATACAAACAATTGAAAAAATATGTAGATCCATCGTATAAGGAAGAAGCAATGCATCTTGATCGAAATGGAAAGAAGGTATATCTGGTGCACCAACAGGATCGCTCCGTGAAGGCACAGCCGGTGGATTGGACATTTGGAAAGAAGAAACCATTTTTGCATATCGGTCTTCCGTGTGAATATTATACCTTATATTCGCCGAGCAAAGCATATCCGAAAAGAACAATAGAAGGGGAAGAAATTGGAAGTCTGATTGGATGTTTCCGTCAGGGAAAACTGGAAAATATCGTTGTATTCTCGGATGCATATTTCAAGAAAGCACAGGGAATGTGGAAATACACGAACATATTAACCGGAGACAAGATAGAAGAAAAGGCCTTGCGAATAGATGGTGTCACAATTAAGCAGGGTCCGACGAAGCTTGTACTGATCCAGGCAGACCCAAAATACCAGAAAGCAATTGAAAAGAAAATGAAAAAGCTGGAAAAGAATCATACATATGAAGCGCAGTATGATTTCGAAGTACATTGCTGGTATTCAAAAAAGACGGCAGTCAATGATCTGAAGACAGAATATACGATGAAACTGATCATAAATACATTCGTATTGCTTACAATGACCATCTCCGGCCTTTTCCTGATGTATATTAAATCGTTATCAGAAATGAGTGATAAGAAAGTAAGGGCTGACTTTTTGAAATGTATGGGAATGCGAAAGAAAGAACGAGTATCACTCCTGAAAAGAGAACTGTATTACTTTTACTGGCTGCCGGAGCTGATAACGATAGTCGTGACCAGTATCTTTATAGCAGCAACGTTTCATGCTCGGATGTATACGCATGCCGTCAGAATTGCATGGCTGAAACATGCTGTCTGGATATGGCTTATGTATCTGGCAGTACAGTGGGGATTTGCATGGATATTAGGAAGATTTATCATTCGAAAGGTGGAAGGAAAAGATGAATAAACGGGAAGTTATGAAAGTGGAGAACCTTGTCCGAAATTATAAAATGGTTCATTCTGACAGACAGGATGAAGAAGAAATTAAAGTTTTAAAAGGGCTGGATTTTACCATTGAAGAACAGGAATTTGTCGGGATCATGGGAAAATCAGGTTGCGGTAAGACAACACTTTTAAAAGTGCTTGGCTTGATCGACAAACCGACTTCCGGGAAGTTTTCTTTACGGGAAAGGATGCGTCAGAATTATGGAGTGATGAACTGGCGGATATACGAAGAAGAGAGATTGGATTTGTGTTTCAGGATTTTTATCTGTTAAATAGTCTGTCTGTAAAGGAGAACATCATGCTGCCGATGGTGTTGGACAAGGCACCGGTTGATAAGTGTTATAAGAATGTAGAAGCATATGCCGAAAACTTTGGTTTATCACACCTTCTCGAGAAGCAGCCATATGAAGTGCCCGGCGGAGAAAAACAGAGAGTTGCGATTTGCCGTGCGTTGATCAATAATCCAGATTTGATCCTTGCGGATGAGCCGACCGGAAATCTCGATTCCAAGTCCGGAAAGATTGTGATTGATGCATTGAAGGACATTAATGAACATATGGGAAAGACGATTATTATGGTCACACATGATCCGCAGATGGCAAGCTATTGCAGCCGGCTGATCCTGTTGAAAGATGGTGTGATACTGGAAGATCTGAAGAACAGTGGGGATCAGGAGGCATTTTATCAGGAGATTCTTGAGAAAATGAAAGAGTTGTAAAAGATTCACAAAAAGAGCTCTCTGTGGAATACACAGGGAGCCTTTTGCATATTTTTATTTTTTTGTGCTATCAGCATCGATGACAGACTGAATCTGTTTCATCAGAGTATCATAATTGTCTTGATTATCAATCCCGCCGAGCATCGGATCACCTACAATATTACCATTTCTATCGACCAGTATTGTTGTAGGAAATGCCATGATATCGGATGCGTATTTCCCTGCATCTGAAGAAGAGTCAATGGAAAGATTGCGATATTTAGCACCCTGCTTTTCGAGAATAGTCTTTGCTTCTTTTATAGCAGTTTTGTTTCCGTCGAAGGTTTCTGTGTTGATACCTACAACTTCTCCACCCATTGATTTGATTGCATCGTTTAATTCGTTAAGTTTAGATAATTCGGCAACACAAGGTTTGCAGCCGGTGAACCAGAAATTGATGACAGTTACTGCATTTTTGGAAAACAGGCTTTCATCAACAGAATTCCCATCATAATCCTGACCAGAGAAATTCTTGAAAGGAGATGCGTCTTTGGAACTGTTTTTCTGATCAGTCTTATCGGATCCTGTATTTTTCTTTTCAATCTCAGCGATCTGTTCCTCGATTTTTCGGATAGTTTCAATATCAGCGGTAAGTGTTTTCAGCTCGTCATCTGTAAAAGACTCCTTGTTTGATTCAACAGTGTCAGCCAGAGAATCCGCATAATTTCCATTTGGATCCGCAGCACTTTTACTCATCATGCCAAATGCTTTGTTCCATACATCTTCATGATCTGCGAAGATCTGATTTTCCTGCTGATATAAATCATTCAGTTTAGAGTCGGAATCGTCTGCAGATTTTGAGCCGGATTCAGTCTTGGTATTCTGAGATTTTTCTGTGTCTGCAGTTCCTTTCCCGCTACATGCTGTAAATAATAATGCTATGCAAAGTGTTAAAATAGAGAGAAATGTTCTTTTTGTTTTCATAAATAATTGCTCCTTAAAATAATAGTAATAAAATTAATAGTTACCGGTTGGTTATGGTTGATTGCTGCTGTTCTTTTTTGGGGCATGTTTTTCCCAGAAACTGATATTGGATCGCATCTTTTGGACAAGCCTTGATGCAAGCCCCGCATCGTATACATTCTGGATGATTCGGAGTCTTGCACACATCAATATCCATTTTACATGCCTTTGAACATTGATTGCATCCGACACATTTGCTGCCTTCAACTTTAATATTAAGAAAGCTGATCTTATTAAATAATGAATAGATCGCTCCAAGAGGACAGATCCATTTACAGAACGGCCTGTAAAACAAAATACTCAACACAACAACTGTAATTAAAATAAGACATTTAAAAGAAAAAAGTGTTCCAAGTGCAGACCTTATAGCAGTATTTCCAAGTGACAGTGGTATGGCTCCTTCCAAAACACCTTGTGGGCAAATGTATTTACAGAAGAATGGATCCCCCATCCCTATAGAGTTCGTTACAAACAATGGCAGAAGAATAACGAAAACAATGAGGATTATATATTTCAGGTATCTTAGCGGTTTCAGCCGGGCTGTGGAAAATTTTTTCCCGGGGATTTTATGAAGTAAATCCTGAAACCAGCCAAACGGGCATAAAAAACCACAGATAAATCTTCCGAGTGTCACACCAAGCAGAATGAAAAAACCGGTTATGTAATATGAAAATTTAAATCGGGAGGATCCGATAACCGCCTGAAAGGCTCCAATGGGGCAGGCTCCTGTCGCAGCAGGACAGGAATAGCAGTTTAATCCTGGCACACATACTGTTTTAATCTTGCCCTGATATATTTTGCCTTTAAGTAAATTGGGAATATGGATATTGGTAAGTAATGTGGCAATTGCCTGTATCAATCCCCGTATTCTGGCAACTTTTTTTGATAGTAATTTCGTTTTTTTATCCAATTCCAACACACTCCAGACATAATTTTATTGCTTTGCCAAAGACGGCAGCAGCTTCACCTCGGATCACACCATAGCCAATCATGGCTGTACCTGTGATGAATATTACAAATTGAAATATTTTTTTGCACTTCAAGATTTTGTTACTCCTTTCGTTGGTTGTATTTGTTGACCAGCTGACTTCGGTATTATACAATAGTCAGTGTGAAATTTTCGTTAAGAAGAGGGTGGAATGATTTTGAGATTATTAATAGTTGAAGATGAAAAACAAATATGTGATGCGGTTGCGAAAAGTCTGTATGATGCCGGGTACGAGGTGGATACCTGTTATGATGGGGAAGAGGCATTGGAATACATCCTGACAGAAAATTATGATTTGATTGTTCTGGATCTGAATCTGCCCGGCATGGATGGGATGGAAATCCTAAAAGAACTCAGACAGAGCAATGAGGAGACAAAGGTTCTTATATTATCGGCAAGAGGGCAGATTGCAGATAAAGTCGAAGGGTTGGATGCTGGTGCGAATGATTATATGGAAAAGCCGTTTCATCTACAGGAACTTGAGGCTCGTATCAGAAGTCTGACAAGAAGGAAATTTGTACAAAAGGATGTATGTCTGGAAAGTGGCGATATCATGTTCGACACGATAAAACGTGAGGCATATGCAAAGGAAACAAAGATTTCCCTGACAAGAAAAGAAAAAGGAATTTTGGAATATTTGCTTCTTAACCTGGGAAGACCGGTAAGTCAGGAGGAATTGATGGAGCATGTCTGGGATGCATCTGTGGATAGCTTCAGTGGAGCCATCCGGGTGCATATGTCTTCGCTAAGGAGAAAGCTTAAGGCAGTGCTTGGATATGATGCAATTATGAATAAGGTTGGAGAAGGATATAAAATACGAGAGGAGTCTGATTGATGAAAAAAATGTCACTGCAGTGGAGACTTACGTGTATAACTACATTGTGTATTGCGATTATATGTGGGTGCCTGACAATGTTTGTCTATAAAAATGGTGTGTATTATATGGATTCCCTGCAAAAGGCTGTTGACGCTCAGGGAGATGACAGCGGAGGTGGTTCGGAAGAAATATACATCAGCATACCAGAGGATAAGTGGGATGAGTTCTCAAATGATTTTTCTGTTCAAGTGTACAATAATAAAGAAGACTACAAAAGAAACAGTCTGATAGTTTCGGCTTTATTGGCTCTCCTTGGTGGAGTGGCCGCATATTTTATAAGTGGACATGCGCTTAAACCAATTCGTGAGTTTTCTGATAAAATTGAAGAAGTGCAGGCTCAAAACCTGGCAGATTCGGGAATAGAAGAATGTAAGATTAAAGAACTGAATCAGCTTAGTGTTTCGTATAACAAGATGCTTGAACGCCTCTCGGATGCATTTGAGATACAGAGACAATTTACTGCGAGTGCAGCACATGAGCTTCGAACTCCATTATCGTTAATGCAGGTACAGCTTGACTTGTATCATTCCACTCAGCATCCGGGCAGTGATGCAGACACCGTACAGATGATAAAGATGTTGACGGAACAAAATGACAGGCTTGGCAAGATGGTAAAAACACTTCTTGACATGAGTGAGCTTCAGACTGTAGGACGGGATGAAAAAATTATCCTTAATGATCTCGTTGACGAGGTATTGGAAGATTTGGAACCTCTTGCACAGGAAAAGAATATAAAACTTATTGGAAAATATAAGAATATAACGATGATTGGAAGTGATATCCTTATTTATAGGCTGGTATACAATCTTGTTGAGAATGCTATAAAATACAATCATTCAGATGGACAGGTTACAGTAAATGCATACAAAAACCAAAAACATATTTACCTGTTAGTAGAGGATACCGGAAGCGGAATTCCGAAAGAACTCAGGGAACGTGTATTTGAACCATTCTTTCGCGTGGATAAATCCAGAAGCCGAGAGCTTGGTGGTGTAGGACTTGGACTTGCTCTGGTTCATGAGATTGTGAGAGTGCACGATGGCAGTATCAGCATTAAGTCAAACCCTGCAGGTGGAACAATCTTTGAGGTGATTTTTGAACAGAAATCAAAGGAATAGTTATTCAAAAAAAGAACAAAAAAAGATGCTTGTAAATAGGATTGACTCCTAACTGATTACCATATATTATTATATATTGGTAAACATTACTGAACGTTGATAAACGTTAGTCAGCATTTAGTGTTTTACAGGTTTTGTAGTAATTTACGATTTTGATTCCAAAATGCAATGAAAAACAGTAAAAAAACAGGCAGAAAAAAAGCCCCAAAAAAAAGAAAATAATTAAAGATTTATGAAAAAAACAATAAGAAAATTATTGTGCAACATGTACAAAAATACAAGGAGATTTAATGAGAAAGCTTGCGTTAAATGATGAAATATTACTAAAAATAGAGAAACCGGCACGTTATATCGGGAATGAAGTGAATTCGGTCATGAAAGACCCTGAAAAGGTGTCTATTAGATTTGCCATGTGCTTCCCGGATGTCTACGAAATAGGAATGTCGCATCTGGGAATACAGATCCTTTATGACATGTTCAACCGCCGGGATGATGTGTGGTGTGAACGTGTCTATTCGCCGTGGACCGATCTGGATCAGATTATGAGAGAACAGAAGATTCCGCTGTTCGCACTGGAGTCGCAGGATCCGATTAAGGATTTCGATTTTCTTGGAATCACGATCCAGTATGAGATGTGTTACACCAACATTTTACAGGTGCTGGACTTAAGTGGGATTCCGATGCAGGCAGCAGACCGTACCTGGGATGATCCAATTGTGATCGGTGGGGGACCTTGTACGTATAATCCGGAACCGCTGGCGGAGTTTTTTGATCTTTTTTACATGGGGGAAGGCGAGACAGTCTATGATGAACTGCTAAATGTCTACAAAGAGAACAAGAAACGTGGCGGGACGAGAAAAGAATTTCTGGAGATGGCAGCAGAAATCGAAGGAATCTATGTGCCTGCGTTCTATGATGTGACATATAAGGAAGACGGAACGATTGAGAGCTTCCGTCCGAATAATCCACATGCAAAAGAAAAAATCAAAAAGCAGGTGGTTATGGACATGACCAGTGCAACGTATCCGGAGAAACCGGTCGTACCGTTTATCAAGGCAACACAGGATAGAGTTGTTCTTGAGATTCAGAGAGGCTGTATCCGCGGATGCCGTTTCTGCCAGGCCGGAATGTTATATCGT
Source organism: Dorea sp. BIOML-A1 (assembly GCF_009875615.1). NCBI lineage: Bacteria > Bacillati > Bacillota > Clostridia > Lachnospirales > Lachnospiraceae > Dorea > Dorea sp. BIOML-A1. Next base: position 97,054 of record NZ_WWSA01000005.1, on the reverse strand, counting down.
CCGACCCGCGAAAAGGATGTAGAAGTCTTAAAAGATTATGCATATAAGATGTTAAAGAGTACCGGACACGAGGAAATTTCCCTCAGTTCATTAAGCTCCAGTGATTACAGCCATTTAAGAGAACTGGTAACTTTCCTGATCGATGAGTTCAAATCACAGGGAATCAATATCAGTCTTCCGTCTCTACGTATAGATGCATTTTCACTGGATGTGATGGGACAGGTACAGGATATCCGAAAGAGCAGCCTGACATTTGCACCGGAAGCCGGGTCGCAGAGAATGCGTAATGTGATCAACAAAGGCCTTACGGTAGAGGACATCATTGGGGGAGCCGGACAGGCGTTTGACGGTGGCTGGAATAAGGTAAAACTTTACTTTATGCTGGGACTTCCGACTGAAACCGAAGAGGACATGCGGGCAATCCCGGAACTTGCAGATCAGATTGCCAGACGTTACTATGAGATCCCGAAAGAGCAGCGGAATGGAAAATGTCAGATTACAACGAGTACATCATTCTTCATTCCAAAGCCGTTCACACCATTCCAGTGGGCAAGAATGTATACGAATGAAGAATACATTTCCAGAGCAGCGATCGTAAAGCATGCATTTAATGAACAGCTTAACCGAAAGAGCCTGAAGTATCACTGGCACGATGCGGAAGTTACTGTTCTGGAAGGTGTATTTGCAAGAGGTGATAGAAAAACTTCTGAAGTCATCAAAGAAGCTTACCGTCTGGGATGTCTGTATGACTCCTGGAGCGATCAGTTTGATAATGACAAATGGATGCAGGCATTTGAAAATACGGGCATTGATATCGCATTCTATAATCTCAGGGAAAGGCCTTTAGATGAGGTGTTTCCATGGGATTTCATCGATATCGGCGTAACAAAAGAATTCCTGAAACAAGAGTGGAATCATGCAATGAATGCAGAAGTAACACCGAACTGCCGTATGAAATGTTCCGGCTGCGGTGTTGCAAAATGGAAAGGAGGTGTCTGTATTGAAAGTAAGAATTAAATTCCGCAAATATGGAGTCATGCGTTTCATCGGACACCTGGATGTGATGCGTTATTTCCAGAAGGCGATCCGCAGGGCAGAGATTCCGATTGCATTTACAACTGGATACAGCCCGCATATGATCATGTCATTCGCACAGCCGCTCGGAGTCGGTGTGACAAGTGACGGGGAATATTTTGATATCGAGATCACGAAACCGATTTCTTCCGAAAACGCGGTTGCGCAGTTGAATGCAGTGATGGTGGAAGGAATAGAAGTCATAAGCTTCCGTGAGATTTCATCGGATAAGAAAGCCAGTGGTATGACGATCGTTGCTGCCGCAGATTATAAAGTAACATTTCCTGAGACGTTCAGGCATGCAGAAGAGATCCGCGTGCTCCCGGAAAGCTGGAAAGGAAAGGTGGAGGCATTCATGGCGCAGCCGGAGATCGTGGTGTTGAAAAAGACCAAGCGAAGTGAAAAAGAAGTTGATATCAAACCGATGATCTACAAAATGGCTGCACTGGACGATGGCATCTATCTGTATCTTGCAACCGGAAGTGAGCAGAATCTGAAGCCGGATCTGGTGGCAGAAGCGTTCTTGAAATTTGCAGGAGAAGATCCGGAAGAAACACCAGTGCATATTCATAGAATTGATGTGTATGCAAAGAATCCGGACGCAGAAGAAGGAAAGACAGAGTTCATTTCGCTGGATGGACTTGGGAAAGATATTTTATAAAGATATAACGGACTTCCATCAATCTGACAGGAGTGATTAAACATGAGTAAAAAGGAAGTAAAGACAAATGCCATGCGTATGCTGGACCGCGCAAAGGTTTCATATAGTTATGAAGAATATGAATGCGATGATTTTACAGACGGTATCCAGACCGCAGACAAACTTGGATATGACCACAAGCTGGTCTATAAGACGCTGGTAACAACAGGAAAAACAGGGAACCATTATGTATTCGTGATTCCGATCGAAGCCGAGATTGATTTTAAGAAAGCGGCAAAAGTTGTTGGTGAGAAATCACTGGAGATGCTGCATTTAAAGGATCTGACGAAAGTGACCGGATATGTCCGCGGGGGCTGCACGGCGATCGGCATGAAGAAGCAGTTCCCTACCGTGATTCAGGAAGATGCAAAGGAACTGGAATATATGCATGTCAGCGGCGGGAAACTTGGAATGCAGATCCGGCTTGCACCACAGGATCTTCAGAAGGTTGCAAAAGCAGAATTTGCAGATGTAATCCGCCCATAACCGCATGCAGTGATGCTGTGGGGAGAATCAGAGAGTACCTGAAAAGCATGTATATTTATGCAGTAGTTCTAAAAATCAATCGTTATTCCCGCACATATTAACACATTATTGCATTGAAGTGCGCGCAAAAATGATGTAAGATAAATACAGTTACGTTTTTATAGCGAAAGAATATGAATGCATTTCAGAAAATACTTGGTTGGAGGAATACGAAAAGTGAAAAAAGTTGTAAAATTTGGTGGTAGTTCGCTTGCAAGTGCCGAGCAGTTTAAAAAAGTAGGTAACATTATCAGAAAAGAGGAATCCAGAAGATATGTCATTCCGTCTGCACCTGGTAAACGTACGCCGGATGATACAAAAGTAACGGATATGTTATACAGTTGTTATGGACAGGCAATCCTTGGGGAAGATGCGGAAAAAGACTTTGAAGAGCAGTTAGAAGCAATCAAAGAGAGATATAACAGCATTATCAGAGGATTGGATCTGGAACTGAGTCTGGATGAGGAATTTAAGACAATCCGTACAAACTTCAGCAAGAAAATCGGAAGAGATTATGCGGCTTCCCGTGGAGAATATCTGAATGGTATCATTATGGCAGCATATCTTGGATATGAATTTATTGATGCTGCAGAAGTGATCGTATTTGATGAGAATGGTAATTTTGACGGAGATAAGACGCATGAGATCCTGTCTGCAAGACTGGAGAATACGGAACGTGCAGTCATCCCGGGATTCTACGGGGCAAAACCTGACGGAAGTATCCAGACATTTTCCCGTGGCGGATCTGATATTACAGGATCGATCGTTGCAAAGGCTGTGCATGCAGACATGTATGAGAACTGGACCGATGTATCTGGTTTCCTGATCGCTGATCCTAGAATCATCAAGAATCCAAAGCCGATCGATGTGATCACATACAGAGAACTGCGCGAGTTATCTTATATGGGAGCAACCGTACTTCATGAGGATGCGATCTTCCCTGTACGTAAAGAGGGAATACCGATCAATATCCGTAATACAAATGCACCGGAAGATAAGGGAACGCTGATCGTAGAAGACACATGCAGAAAACCTCGTTTTACGATCACAGGTATTGCCGGTAAGAAGGATTTCGCTTCTATCACAATCGAAAAAGCAATGATGAACTCAGAAGTCGGATTCTGCCGCAAGGTATTAGAAGTTTTTGAAAATAATCATATTTCTATTGAACACATGCCGTCAGGAATCGATACTATGACGATCTTCGTTCACAGAGATGAATTTGAAGAAAAAGAACAGGATGTCATTGCGGGAATCCACAGAGCCGTAGAGCCTGACTTTCTGGAACTGGAGTCAGATCTGGCACTGATTGCTGTTGTAGGAAGAGGTATGCGTGCGACCAGGGGAACTTCCGGACGTATATTTGCAGCACTTGCACATGCAAATGTCAATGTCAAGATGATCGATCAGGGTTCCAGTGAGCTGAATATCATCATTGGTGTCAGAAGCCATGATTTTGATGCTGCTATCAATGCGGTTTATGATATTTTTGTAAATACAATAGTTTAATAAATTGGGGAGGCTTTCATTAGCTATGAATATTATGTTTTTTCTGAAGCCGAAAAGTGATCTTGCTTACATTTATGATTATCACACTTTGCGACAGGCTTTGGAGATTATGGAATATCACAAGTATTCCTGTGTACCGATATTAAATAAAGAGGGGAAATATGTCGGTTCTATCACAGAGGGAGATCTTTTATGGTCACTGAAGGAGCTGGATCTATTTAATATTAAAGAGGCAGAATCAATCAGTATCATGAAGATTAAAAGACGTGTGGATTATCAGTGCGTGACAGCAGAATCGAATATGGAAGATCTGATCGGACGCGCAATGGAACAGAATTTTGTTCCAGTGATCGATGATCAGGGACATTTCATCGGAATTATCACTAGAAGAGATATTATAGGTTACTGTTATGACAGATTAAAAGAATGTGGAGAGTAAAATGATCATTGATTTTCATACACACATATTTCCAGATAAGATAGCCGGGCGGACGCTCGACTATCTTTCTGACATTTTTGGAGCAAGTCCGTTTGCAGACGGAACACATATCGGACTTTGTGATTCTATGAAGAAAGCGGGAGTTGATGTTTCTGTTTCACTTCCGGCGGTGACGAAAGTATCGCAGGTAGAATCTATTAACCGTTTTGCGTCTGCTTTTACAGAAGGGGCAGTTATTTCATTCGGAGGAATCCATCCGGAATGTGAAAATTATAAAGAAATATTAAAAGAGATCAAAAATCTGGGATTGAAGGGAATCAAACTTCATCCGGATTATCAGGATATGTATTTTGATGATATCCGCTATGAACATATTGTCGATACAGCATCGGAACTTGGACTTATCACGGTAGTCCATGCCGGAGCGGATCCGAAATGTCCAAAAGATGTACATTGCACGCCAAAGATGGCAAGAAAGCTTCTGGATGATGTAAAGCCGGAAAAACTGGTACTTGCCCATATGGGTGGAAACGAAATGTGGGATGAGGTGGAAAAATATTTGGTAGGGCAGAATGTATATTTTGATACGGGTGTCATTCTGGATAGAATGCCGGAGGAACAGTTCTTGCGGATGGTACATATGCATGGCGCAGACAGGATCCTGTTCGGAACGGATTCTCCATGGGCTGATCAGAAGAAATTTGTGACATTATTCGATCAGATGCCGTTGACAGAGGAAGAGAAGATGGCAGTCTTTTCAGGAAATGCGAAAAAACTGCTTGGAATATAAAAGATTAAAAATATTTCTGATAATGCTTGCATTTTCGAGAAACATATGCTATTATCTTCTAGTATGCCGCACAGTGAGGTTGAAGTTCTGCCGGAATCATCAGTCAGACACCGTAACTGGCGAGTAATGATAATAGGAGGTGCCATATGTACGCAATTATAGCAACAGGTGGTAAACAGTACAAAGTAGCCGAAGGCGATATCATTAAAGTAGAGAAACTTGGCGTAGAGGCTGGAGAGACTTTTACATTTGACCAGGTTCTTGCAGTAAGTGACAACGGATTAAAAGTTGGTAATCCGACAGTTGCAGGTGCAACAGTTGAAGCTTCTGTAGTTGAAAACGGTAAAGCTAGAAAAGTTATCGTTTACAAGTACAAGAGAAAATCTGGATACCACAAGAAAAACGGTCACAGACAGCAGTATACTGCAGTTAAGATTGAAAAAATCAACGCTTAATATTGGAGAGCATCCATGATTCATGTAACGATCTTTCAGAACAAGTATAAAGAGTGTGTAGGTTTTCAGACGGAAGGACATGCCGAATATGCAAGTCCGGGACAGGATATTGTATGTGCCGCTGCTTCTATTCTGGTAATCAACACAATAAATGCAATTGAAGAATTTACGGAAGATGACGCAAGTCTGATTTCGGAAGATGAGACGGGAATGATTTCTTATCATCTGAATCATCCTTCAAAAGATGCAAGGCTTTTGCTGAATGCAATGATTCTTGGCCTGGAACAGATGGTAGATGATGACAACTATGCAGAATATATTGATTTAACATTCGAGGAGGTGTAACAACCATGATGAAATTAAACCTTCAGTTTTTCGCTCATAAAAAAGGTGTAGGTTCTACAAAGAACGGTAGAGATTCTGAGTCTAAAAGACTTGGTGCTAAAAGAGCTGACGGACAGTTTGTAAAAGCTGGTAACATTCTTTACAGACAGCGCGGAACAAAGATTCACCCGGGAATCAATGTAGGACGCGGCGGTGACGATACATTATTCGCACTCGTTGATGGCGTTGTAAGATTTGAAAGAAAAGGAAAAGATAAGAAACAGGTTTCTATCTATCCAGTAGCTTAATTATGAGTTGAAAAAGTGCGTTGCAATGATTAACTTCTTTCGGTTATGATGCAGCGCGCTTTTTTTGACTTCCGTTTATTTATTATAGATGAAAGGAATACAGTATGTTTGCAGACAGAGCAAGGATATTTATTAGAGCAGGAAAAGGCGGAGACGGTCATGTGAGTTTCCGGCGCGAGAAGTATGTAGCGAATGGAGGTCCGGATGGCGGTGACGGCGGACGTGGCGGAGACGTTATATTTGAAGTCGACGAAGGACTGAATACGCTTCAGGACTACAGGCACAAGAGAAAATTTACAGCAAGAGACGGTGAACAGGGCGGTAAGCGCAGATGCCATGGTGCGGACGGTGAAGATATTGTCCTGAAAGTTCCGGAGGGAACGGTTATTAAAGAATCAGAATCCGGTAAAGTCATCGCAGATATGTCCGGAGACAACCGCAGACAGATCATCTTAAAAGGTGGCAAAGGTGGTCTTGGAAACCAGCATTTTGCAACTGCAACCATGCAGGTTCCAAAGTATGCACAGCCGGGACAGCCTGCAAAAGAATTGTATGTTGATCTGGAATTAAAAGTGATCGCTGATGTAGGGCTTGTGGGATTTCCGAATGTCGGAAAGTCTACGTTCTTATCACGCGTAACTAACGCACAGCCGAAGATTGCCAATTATCATTTTACAACACTGAATCCAAATCTTGGTGTTGTAGATCTTCCGGATGCGAATGGATTTGTAATCGCAGATATTCCAGGACTGATCGAAGGAGCATCAGAGGGTGTCGGACTTGGACATCAGTTCCTGCGTCATATCGAACGCACCAAACTGATGATCCATGTAGTAGATGCGGCTGGAACAGAAGGACGGGATCCGGTAGATGATATCTATAAGATCAACAACGAATTAAAGGCATATAATGCTGACATTGCGAACCGTCCACAGGTGATCGCAGCGAATAAGATTGATGCGATCTTTACAGAGGATGATCCGGTACAGCGCCTGAAAGACGAATTCGAACCACAGGGAGTAAAGGTATTTCCGATTTCCGGAGTAACCGGACAGGGAATTAAGGAATTACTTTATTATGTATCGAACGAATTACAGCATCTGGATCAGGAGACAATTGTATTTGAACAGGAATATTTCCCTGAGGAAGAGATTCCTATGAACGATCTTCCGTATACAGTCGAAAAAGAAGACGATATGTACGTGGTAGAAGGGCCGAAGATCGAAAAGATGCTGGGATATACAAATCTGGATTCCGAGAGAGGATTTGCATTTTTCCAGAAATTCCTCAAGGATTCAGGAATTCTGGAGCAGCTTGAAGAAGCTGGTATCCAGGAGGGAGATACAGTACGAATGTATGGCCTGCAGTTTGACTATTACAAATAATAGTTCAGATGCGGTCCGTTGATGGTATAAAGAGGAGATTAAAGATGACAACAAAACAGAGAGCTTATTTAAAAGGTCTTGCTATGAATTTAGATCCAATCTTCCAGATTGGAAAGAACAGCATGACACCGGAAGTTACCAAAGCTATCCAGGAGGCACTGGACGCAAGAGAACTGATCAAAGTCAGTGTACTTAAGAACTGCGCAGATGATCCGCGTGCACTTGCAGAAGTGATCGCAGAACGTACACATTCACAGGTCGTACAGGTAATCGGTAAGAAGATCGTATTATATAAAGAAGGCAAAGACAAACACAAGAAGATAGAGCTGCCAAAATAATACAGGTAGGAGATTCAAATGAAGATAGGGATTATGGGAGGAACCTTTGATCCGGTCCATAACGGGCATCTGATGCTGGGACATGCTGCATATGAAGCATTTTCCCTGGATCAGATCTGGTTTATGCCGAACGGGAATCCTCCGCATAAAAAGAGCGAGACAATAAAATCCACTGCAGAAGACCGGATGAAGATGACCAGTCTTGCGATTGCACCGTTTCCAGAGTTTGTTCTGCAGCCATACGAGGCATTGAGAGCGGAAGTATCCTGTTCTTACCAGACGATGGAACATTTTAGCAAAATATATCCGGACGATGAATTCTATTTTATCATTGGTGCGGACTCTCTTATGGCAATCGAGACGTGGGTACATCCGGAACGAATCTTTCCGACATGTACAATTCTTGCTACCTATCGCAATGAGGTGAAGACAAAAGAGGAGATGAACAGACAGATACAATATTTGTCTGAAAAATATCATGCAAAGATACGTCTGCTGGAGACGCCTCTTATGCCTGTCTCATCTCATGAACTGCGTGCCAGTCTTCAGTCCGGGGATTCCGTCTCGGAATATATGCCGGCTGCTGTATGCAGTTATATAAAGCAGCATCATTTATATCGATAGTATCAGAGAAAAAACAAAAGAAGGAATACGGTAATGGATGAAAGAATCATAAAAATACAGCATGTGCTAAAGAAAGAACTGGACGATAACCGCTACCAGCATACTCTGGGTGTGATGTATACGGCCGCTTCGATGGCTATGCGTTATGATGTGGACGTGCTGAAAGCCCTGTATGCCGGTTTGTTGCATGACTGCGCAAAATGTATCCCAAATGATAAGAAACTGCATCTGTGCGGGAAATACGGCTTTACAGTATCAGACATAGAAAGAGAGAACCCAAGTCTGCTGCATGCAAAACTGGGTGCCTGTCTGGCTCATGAAAAATATGGTGTGACAGATAAAGAGATTATTCATGCGATTGAAAGCCATACAACAGGGTGTCCGGCTATGACGATGCTGGAAAAAATCATATACATTGCGGATTATATCGAGCCGGGCAGAAGAGAACTGCCGAATATGGCGGACGTAAGACGGCTTGCTTTTCAGAATATTGATGAATGTCTGTACCGGATTTTAAAAGATTCACTGGTATACCTGAACAGCAGGAAGATTGCGGTGGATCCTATGACACAAAAAACGTATGATTATTATAAAAAAGAAATGGGAAAGGAGGATTAAGTATGGATCAGGCAAAGGAAATGGCAAAAATCGCATTTGAAGCGTTAGAAGATAAAAAGGGTGAAAATGTATGTGCGATTGATATTTCATCGGTATCTGTTCTTGCAGATTATTTTGTAATTGCAAATGGTAACAGTGACAGTCAGGTACGTGCACTTGTTGAGAATGTAGAAGAAAAGATGCATAAAGCAGGATATGCTGCAAAAGAGACAGAAGGACACAGAAGCGGAGCGTGGGTGTTGATCGACTTCGGTGATGTGATCGTACACATTTTTGACAGAGAAAACCGTCAGTTCTATAATCTGGAGCGTATCTGGAATGATGGAAAGAGAATTGATGATGTAAATGAATTATAAAGTATCATAAAATAAAAGTTTGTTAGTATTTAGTATGTAGAATGAACTTTTGTTAAAGACCCCAGGCAAATATATCATGTAAAACAGAAATCCGTTTTTTGATATATTGCCTGGGGTCTTTTTCTGAAAAATATCGTTTAGAAGAAACGGAAAACTCCGATCACTTTTCCCATAATCTGAAGATCACGGACGATAATTGGTTCCAACGCATCATTTTCCGGTTGTAAACGGAAGATACCTTCTTCTTTGTAAAATCTTTTGACGGTGGCACTGTCTTCAAGCAATGCGACTACAATATCTCCATTATCGGCAACAGCAGACTGTTCGACCAGTACAAAATCTCCATCAAGAATACCAGCATTGATCATACTTTCGCCATGTACTTTGAGCATAAAAGTCTGTTTGTTAGGCATATATTCCATCGGGATAGGGAAGTAGTTCTCTATGTTCTGTTCTGCGAGAAGTGGTTCTCCTGCGGCAACATGTCCGATGACAGGCACATTTACCATTTCGCGGCGGTTAAAATTAAAAGAGTCATCCAGGATCTCAATCGCACGTGGTTTGGTTGGATCCCTTCTGATATATCCATTCTTCTCAAGAGTTTCCAGATGAGAGTGAACAGAAGAAGTAGATTTCAGATGAACTGCTTCACAGATATCTCTGACTGATGGCGGGAAGCCACGCTCCAGTATCTGGGATTTGATATATTCTAATATTTCTTCCTGCTTTGCAGTTATTTTCCCCTGCGCCATATTATGTCCTCCTTAAGATGGATTGTAAATTCGTTAATTATTATATATTTAATGATAACACAGGATATCGGAAAACGCAAACAGATGTTTAGAAAATATGTTCGAAATATATGGCGGAATCTATTGACAAACATTTGTTCGACTTGTATAATAGATGACGTAGAGAACAAATGTTCGTGCAAAACTGTTTTGAAGAATAGATGGAGGGGTACGAGATGGATACAAAGAGAATCTATAGAGAAAGCAGAGGAAGTAATTATACCGGTTACAACAGGGCAAGCAGCCGAAGAAAAAGAAGTGTACATGTAAAGAAGCTATTTGTTGGTATTTTTTCTTTGTTTATGATTCTTGGACTCAGTGCATTTTATGGGAGCGGTCTTGTGAGTGCACATGATAATGTCAAGGATGATCCGGTAAGATGCAAGTACTATAAAAGTATTCAGATTCATTCAGGAGATACTCTTTGGAATATTGCAGAGGAATATATAACTGAAGATTATGAATCTTTCAATGCTTATATTACAGAAGTAAAAAAGATCAATAAGCTTTCATCCGATCAGATTCAGGACAGTCAGTATCTGACCGTTCCATATTACGATTACAGATGATTTTTTAAATCATTCTTTAAAACAGAATCATTCCGATATATATGCTGAAAGGCTTATATATATTATACTCACCCACGGCAATGAATGAAAAATAGTAGTTCATTGCCATTTTGTTATTGGTACATATCTATACGACAAATACCGATTTTTCCAAAAGATATAGACGGAAATAACGAATTCTGCTATAATTATATTGTTTTATGAGGAATTTTTATTATTTTATTGATACTTTTATTCCATCATTTCTATTCAGGAGGTTTTCTATTACATGATTGATTCATCTACCAACCTAACAAACACGGCATCAAACAAACCGCATAATTATCATGAACAGAGTCAGATTGATCAGACGTTACGCCTTCGTGAAGTCTTAAAGACTTTGCCGCCTTTTGCGAAGGACTATTTCCGTGCTATGGAACCAAAATCATCTGCACGTACCCGCATTAACTACGCTTACGATATCCGTGTGTTTTTCCATTTCCTTATGGAAAATAATCCTGTGTATAAGAATTATACGATGGACCGTTTTATGCCCCGGGATCTGGAGAACCTTGAACCTGTAGATATTGAGGAATATCTGGAATACCTGAAAGTATATAAACGCGATGAGGACGGTGAATTGATCACCAATGGGGAAAAAGGGCTGGCACGTAAAATGTCTGCTCTTAGAAGTTTTTACGGATATTATTTCAAACATCAGATCATACAGAAGAATCCGACACTTCTGGTAGATATGCCAAAACTACATGATAAAGCAATTATACGTCTAGATACCGATGAAGTTGCTTTGTTGTTGGATTTTGTGGAATCTGCAGGCGATCACCTGACCGGACAGGCACTGAATTACTATAAGAAAACGCGGGACCGTGATATTGCTATTCTTACGCTGTTATTAGGAACCGGTATCCGTGTGTCCGAATGTGTCGGACTGGATCTCAAGGATGTAGATTTTAAGAACAATGGAATTACGGTTACCAGAAAAGGTGGCAATCAGATGGTTGTGTATTTTGGCGATGAAGTTGCCGGAGCACTTGAAAATTATATAACGGGTGACCGCGAGGCAGCTACTCCCCTCTCCGGCCATGAACAGGCATTGTTCTTATCGACACAGAGAAAGCGTATGGGTGTCCAGGCAGTTGAAAATATGGTGAAAAAGTATGCCAGACAGGTAACGCCGAATAAGAAGATCACACCGCACAAACTTCGCAGTACCTATGGCACATCATTATATAAAGAGACCGGTGATATTTATCTTGTGGCGGATGTTCTGGGACATAAAGATGTAAATACGACGAAAAAGCACTATGCCGCAATAGATGACAACCGCCGCCGTAAAGCAGCTTCAGCAGTTAAATTGCGGGAATTGTAAGATATACAGAATCGAACATTTTCATGCCGTAACATGCAAAAAATCTCTGACATAAAATATACAATTTATATTTATACGTCAGAGATTTTTGATTTACAATTTTCTGTCTGTAACAGTTTCTTTTAATGCTACTAACTGTTCGATTGCCTTTGCTGTCCCGTCAATTCCAAGAAGAGAACTGTCAAGGCAGATATTATAGCTTTCGGCAGCACCCCATTTTTTATTGCTGTAATAGTTATAATAGCTGGAACGTCTCTTATCAGTCTTTTTAATCAGATCTTTGGCTTTTGCATCTGTCAGATCATAGATCCGTGCGATTCTGCGGACTCTTGCGTCCATGTCGGCATGAATGAATACACTTAAGACATTATTAAATTCTTCCAGTGCATAGTCGGCACAACGTCCAACAAGAATACAAGGACCTTCCGATGCGATCTTGCGGATGGTATCAAATTGTGCGAGAAAAATTTTATGATTGATCGGCATGTCTGTATAACTGGATGAAGGATATCCGAATGAGTAGGAATCCATAACCAGAGAATACAGAAAACTGTTCGTAGGTTTTTCATCGTGTGTTTCAAAAAGTTCTTCGCAGATACCACTTTCCTTTGCTGCGCGTTCCAACATTTCTCTGTCGTATAATTTGATTCCGAGATCTTCAGCAACTTTATATCCGATCTGGCGTCCGGCACTACCATATTCACGGCCGATCGTAATGATTGTATTTGTCTTTGCCATATATACCACGCTCCTATACATAAATTAATATAAACATATTATACAGCAAACTCGGAGAAATGTATAGAATTTTCACATAATTTACCTGCAAATATTCCTTAGTCTGTCTAATAGTTCGATAAAATATTCCGGAAGGGGTGCGTTGACTTCCAGGTATTCCCCGGTAGATGGGTGTATGATACCAAGAGTGCGTGCATGTAAAGTCTGTCCCTGCAATCCTTTAAAAGGACACTTTTTCGGCCCATAAACTTCGTCACCGACCAGAGGATGACCGATGCTCGCCATATGGACACGGATCTGATGGGTTCGTCCGGTTTCAAGCTCACATTGGATATAGGTATAATCTCCGAAACGTTCCAGAACTTTGTAGTGGGTAATGGCCTCCCGTCCGTTTTTACAGTGAGTACTCATTTTCTTACGGTCTGTCGGATGACGTCCGACCGGTGCATTAACCGTACCGGAATCTTCTTTGATATTACCATGTACGATTGCAACATAGATACGACGGATAGAGTGTACCTTTAATTGTTCGGAAAGGCTCTGATGAGCTTTATCGTTCTTGCAGATGACCAGTGAACCCGTGGTGTCCATATCAATGCGGTGAACAATTCCGGGACGCATACAGCCGTTGATACCGGACAGTTCATTTCCGCAGTGATACATCAGTGCATTGACCAGTGTTCCGCTGTAATGTCCTGGAGCAGGGTGAACAACCATCTGTTTCGGTTTATTGATCATAATAATATCCTGATCCTCATATAAGATATCCAGTGGAATGTTCTCAGGCACGATATCAGGCTCTTTTGCTTCTGGAAGGGTAACTTCTACCCTGTCATCAAAAGAAAGCCTGTAATTGGATTTTACAGGCTTCTGGTTTACTTTTACATATCCATCTTTGATGATTTTCTGAATATAAGATCTTGATCTGTCTTCGAACTGTTCGGAAAGATAGAGGTCAATCCGCTGGCCTTCGGCATTAAGATCGATGGAAAATTCTTTCAAGGTCTTCCTCCTTATAGTAAACGAGTATTAATATAACTAACAGGAATGCTGCAACGGTAACATAGATATCTGCAACATTAAAAATCGGAAAGTCGATCAGTTTGAAATAAAAGAAATCGACTACATAATTCAGGCGGATACGGTCAATACAGTTACCGAAAGCTCCGCCAACGATCAATACCGCACAGATACGAAGCGGCAGATATTTTTTTCCCATAGGTACTTTGCTGTAGAACCAGATCACAGCTGCGGTAATCAGGAGTACACTGATGTAAAAGAAAACTCTCTGGTTTTGCAGTATACCGAATGCAGCTCCTCTGTTTTCGAGATATTCTAATTGGAATATATTTCTGATCAGCACATAAGCCGGCCGGCCTTTTAAGTGTCCGACAACAAGATATTTTGTAAACTGGTCTATGCATACCAGTACAACAACACTGATCAGTGCTGTGATATAATGTGTGATACGTTTTGTATTTGTATTCATGATACTCCTTGCCGATCATACTATGAATCTATAACTTTTTTGAATTCATAGTACAAAAACTATATATATTTGCATACAGAAATCATATAACGTCCTTTTTTTGTCTCAGACAGGATCCCATTATAGGCAATACGACCCATTTTACGAACGGAAATTATATCATTCTCTTTTAACCGGTATCCGTTACTGGTAATCAGTTTTCCATTCACAAACACTTTTCCGGCTTCAATCTGAGACGTGATCTTACTTCTGGAAAGAGGATATGCCAAAGCGAGAACACTATCGAGACGGATGGATGATACGGTTCCTTTTAATTCTTCGTATCTCGGTTCATAATCAACCTGAAAACCGGTACCGATCGTTGCTTTTACATGAGTATGTCTGATCTGAGTCAGATTATCGGTGACATATTCTGCCATTTCTTCTTTGACAAATATCAGCGCTTTATGATCTTCTGCAATAATATCTCCGATCTTACAACGTTCAATACCAAGATTCATCAGTGCACCAAGATAATCGCGGTGAGTAAGATCTTCGGAAAACTTCTTATTCAGCGGGCTGACTTCTATTGTCTGAATCGGATATTCATACTCATAATAAAGAGCATCAGGTAGAAATACAGCCATCTGACGCTCTGATAAGTCATATCCACCATACGTCTTATACTGGGATAAGAACATGTCTTTCGGTGTCGTATGAAGAATATTCAATTCATTCAAATTAAGAAAGTCAGAAAATACAACAATTCCTCTGTTATATGCAAGTCTGGAAAGTTCAACCAGACGTTTCTGTAACATACTTTCTTCTTTGTTCATAATTAAAATCTTGTCCTCATAGATGAAGAATCCAAAGAAGTGTTCAACAGATCCTGAAGATCTCCCGAAATATCTACATTTGTAGGTGTTACCAGGAATATGTAATTCGAAATCTTCTGCAGGTTACCACTGATTGCAAATGTAGCACCTGAAGTAAAATCAATAATACGCTGTGCAATCTCAAGATCCAGTCCCTCCAGATTAAGGATCACTGTGCGTCCGCTTAACAGAGTCTCTGTGATCTCTCTGGAATCTTCAACAGAAGTTGGCTTAATTACACATACTTCCATATTTACACTGCTTCTTCTTGCAGGCTGACGCATAGGTGTTACTTTATTATTAGAGAATGAAGATTTCTGCTTTACAGGTGCTGTATATTCCTCCTCGTCATTCTCATCAAAATCTTTATCACTATCTTTTGTGCTTTTATGAAAGAGGCTTCTCTTGGGCTTTTCTTCATAATCATCATCATCATATTCGTCATCGTCGAAGAATTCATCATCATCGTATTCATCGTCTCCGTCGTCTAACTTCATGATACTTAAGAACTTATCTAATACTCCCATTTTTAATAAATCTCCTATCTTCCGTTTATACTTGATGAGTATAGTCTCGTGCTCCGAAGATTCCGGTACCAACACGGACCATGGTAGCTCCTTCTTCTATGGCTACCTGATAGTCATTTGTCATACCCATAGAAAGAATACTCATAGTAATATTATCAATGTTTTTCTTTGCGATGTCAACAGATAATTTGCGTAAATGAGCAAAAACAGGGCGATTATCCTCAGGATTTTCTACAAATGGAGCAATTGTCATAAGACCTTTTACACGGATATGTGAAAATTTTGATATCTGCTCTACGAATGCAGGAACTTCTTCCGGCATAAGTCCGAACTTACTTTCTTCTTTCGCAACATTCACTTCGATCAGTATATTGGCTGTAACGTTATGTTTTGCTGCTTCTTTATCAATTGTTTCAGCCAATCGGACAGAATCTACAGAATGAATAAGATCTACTTTATCAATAATATATTTGACCTTATTACGCTGCATATGACCGATCATATGCCAGTGGATGTCTTTTGGCAGAACTTCATATTTGGAAGCGAGTTCCTGTGCTTTGTTCTCTCCATTGATACGAACACCCAGATCATATGCTTCCTGCAGCATCTCTACAGGTTTTGTTTTGCTTACTGCGATCAACGTAACCTCTTCTCTCTTACGGCCGGCGCGGTCGCATGCAGCCTGTATATTTTCTTCTACTTTTGCAAGATTTTCTTTTAACATAATTTCTAGCTCCTTTTCTCTTATATCAAATTAAGAAATGACATCACCCTCATGTACGTCTTTTCCTGTCAGTGCAATGTGGTCATAATTGGACAGACCATAATCATTTCCACTTTGTACAATATAGTAATCATCGCTTTCGCATAAAATCTGTACCTGACGGAATACCGCATACCCCCGGTTGATATTATAAACTCCCTTTAATTGCTTTGTTTCTGATAATTGATAAATATCTGAAGAGCCTGCTTTTTTTAAGGTTGTATTTTTTTCAAAATCATCCGGATTAACATAGACAGAACCGGTCTGTGTATCGCGGTAATAGATATCAACAGCCTGAAATTCTGCATTCTCTTTCCCGGTATCGATCAATACACCGGTACTGTTACTATTTCCGCCCTGAGTAAGATAATCTTCCGGAATTACATAGAAGTCCTTCTTTGTAATCGCTGATTTTGGTATTTTAAGTCCGGACTGATCTTCGAGTATCAGTTCTACGTCAACAAAACGATCCTGGGCATAGCGTACCATCGAAGAATCAAATGCAAGATATCCGAGATAAGACCCTTTTACTTTTTTCATGGAAAATGCAGCGGTCATAGTTTCATTATCTTTCGGAAAACGTACATGGACACTAGAAGAATCTTTCAACTCTTTTGCACACTCTTTGGTTAAAGGAATAACCAAAGTCCAGTCATCATCTTTGATTAATTTGTATACCGGGGTGCCGGATTTAATCCGGGTATTGTTCTTCTGCTCTTTTTTATGATAGCCTTCTTTGCTTAACATATCCGGGGTTACATCATCCGCAGTAGTTTTTTCGAATCCGTCCACATAATAACATATGATACCGTCAGAATCCGCAGAAAACACATGAAGTCCGTCGGTATCTGCATCGGTCAGAGCAGCAAGCTGAGTCTGACGGTTCTGATTTGATTTTCCATCCAGCACATTTGAGATATTACTTTTTAATGTATATACATCTCCGAAACTTTCATCAGAATAATTTTCGCAGAAAGTCTGGGTCTTCTGACGTATATTGTTCTGCTCAACGGAGGTTAATTTCTGACTTTTTCCTGATTTTGATTCAAACTGTAACTTGTGGTCAGAAAGAGAATAAATCTGTGTTTTAGCACCGACTTTACTACCGGCTGAAACAAAGTAATTAACGTATCCATTGTCTTCGGAGCGGATTACTGTTTCATTACGGATGGCAAGACCGGTATAGGAATTGTCTTTGAGAATGGATCCTTCCCGAACCTCATAAACAGAAATATGTTTTTCTGTCAGATACATTAATACAGTTACAACAAGATAAATAAATATAACACCAAAAATGATGATCCCAATATTTAAATGTTTTTTCTTCTGATATACTTTTATATTTGATGATTGCGTGTTTCCAGCCAAATTTCCGGCCTCCTATCTTTATTGCTTTAACATACGTAACGCTGATCCATTTAAATAGTGAAATGCCTTTCCCTGATAACTTTGCCTTTCTGTCATGATTTCAAATAGTTCATCTCTTAACTTCCACCAGCTGGTGTCCCAGTTACAGAATACAGCATCCTTTTCCGGAATACGGCTGAACAGGCGCTCAATTGCAATATCCGGTCTCAGATATTCCAGAAACAGGATGAGGCGGTTCAGGTACTCTTCTTTTTTACATAGAGATATTGTACCATTTTCATACGCTTCGCACAACTTTGTATTCTTAGCAATATAAAGAGAATGTGCCTTTACGATCTGTACCGGAAGTGCAGATAATATTTTTGCCGTTTCAATGCTGTCATCCAGATCATCTCCCGGAAGATTCAGGATTACATGGGTACAGATATCGAAAGAATATTTGTTGATATGCAGGACCGCATCGATAAATTCCGCAAGAGAATGACCTCTTGATATTTGTTTTAAGGTATGATAATTCACTGTTTGAAGTCCGAGTTCGATCGTAATCTGGATTCCGGTTTTTTCCCGGACTGTATGTAATACATCCAGGTAGTCATCCCGTATACAATCCGGACGTGTAGAGACGGCAATTTCAACAATATCAGGAACGCGGGATGCTTCCTCGATATATGAACGGAATATTTCAAGCGGTAAAAATGTATTCGTAAAGTTTTGAAAATACGCAATAAACTTATGCGCATGATAACGTTTCTCAATGTAGTCGCGAGTCCTAAGAAGCTGTTCTGTGACAGATACGGCAGAGTCCATTGCTTCAAATCCGGTTCCCTTTTCTGCACAGAACGAACAGCCGTTTCCGTTAATTCTATTTGGACAGCTGACCGGGAGGTTTACCGGAAGTTTATATACTTTTTCTCCATATCTTTCTTTGAGATATTGTGAATATGGATAATATTTTTCACTTTTATCCATGATAAAAATCCTTTCCGCAATGTATAATTCCACTTTTCCCGGCAATACTATTATCATTCGATAAAAGGAGGATTACTCAGATGAAATGGTTTGATAACACTGCATTGACGCTTGTGATCATCGGTGCACTTAACTGGCTTCTGGTTGGTATATTTAAACTGGACATCGTAGCCGTAATCTTTGGAAATCTCACATGGATTTCCAGAATTATTTATACCATTATCGGTCTATGTGGACTTTATCTCATCAGCCTTTATGGAAGAATCGGAAGTTCATCCTAAAAAAGGGGTATCCGTATTATGGATGCCCCTTCTATATTTTTACATATTATTTTTCAGGAATTGCTTCCACAATTGCTGTCATATCTTTATAAAGCAATGGCTTTGTATCAGCATTCATTACAATAGAGATATATGGATGATTGTTCTCATCTTCTGTAAGAAGGACGAGACAATTCCCGGCCAGCTTGGTTGTTCCTGTTTTTCCGCCGATGACAGTTACATTATCTGGTTTTTCTGCTTCACCGGTAGCATAAAAATTAGTAGGTTCCCAGGTAATACTTCTTACAGCACCACTACTTCCGGTAACCTTTGCGGTATGTGATTTTGATTTGATGATTTTGACAAAATCATCATTTTTAATGCATTCATTAAAAATGAGATAAAGGTCATAAGCAGTTGTATAATGGTCGTCATTATGAAGACCATTAGAATTTACAAAATGTGTGCCTGTTGCCATTAACTTTTTCGCTTCTTTATTCATCATTTTGGCAAATCCATCCATACTTCCGCCCACATATTCTGCAATTGCTGTTGCATTGTCATTTCCGGAATGAAGTAACAGACCATATAATAAATCGGATAATGTAATCTTATCGCCAGCCTGTATTCCGCAAGTTGCTTCGTCAGCAGCAAAGCTGTTCATATCGGCATTCTGAGACACTGTGACAACGTCTGACAGATCAGCGTTTTCCAAAGCAACCAGAGCAGTCATAAGCTTGGTTGTACTTGCCGGATAGATTTTATCAAACATCTGATAGGAAAAGTCAACTTTTTTCCCGTCAACATCAAACAAGGCTGCTGAATGAAGTGTATCTGTTTCGGTAGAGGTAATCCCTTTCAGATTGACATCACCAGATGCAACACACAGATCAGAAGCAAATAAATCACCTGTATACAGATTTGTGTTATAATTTTCGATTTCATAATCTGCTACTACATTCTTTGAACCAAAACCACAACCGGTTGTCACCATTGCCGTCAATGACAGCACAGCTATTAATTTTGAGTATTTACCGATACATTTCACGCCAGTCTAAATCTCCTCTGTCAATTGCTAAGATAATAATTTCTGCTGTTGCAAGATTCGTTGCCAGCGGAA
This sequence comes from Dorea sp. BIOML-A1, assembly GCF_009875615.1. Taxonomy (NCBI): domain Bacteria; kingdom Bacillati; phylum Bacillota; class Clostridia; order Lachnospirales; family Lachnospiraceae; genus Dorea; species Dorea sp. BIOML-A1. The sequence continues at coordinate 76,792 of NZ_WWSA01000005.1, read as the reverse complement.
TATTATAAGTGTCGCACATACGGATCACATCATTAAGATCCGGGTCGTGAGGTTTTGGATTGGAAGGCTCTCTCAAAAAGATCAGAGCATCAATATCATTCTGCGCAATCTGCGCTCCTAACTGCTGCTTTCCGCCTAAGGGACCGGCCAGATATTTATGAACTTTCAGGTTTGTAACTTCTTCAATTAATCTCCCTGTCGTTCCTGTAGCATAAAGACTGTGTTTGCTTAAAATTCCTCTATATGCGATACAGAAATTTTGCATCAGTGCTTTTTTTGAATCATGTGCTATCAGACCTATATTCATATTATTCACTCCTTACTGGTATTTTTTCGGTTGTAATCCTACGTTCAAGACTAATCCAATTCCAATATATAAACTTACAAGAGATGTCAGTCCATAACTTACAAAAGGTAATGGTACTCCAGTATTAGGTAATATCTTGGTGGCAACACCAATGTTAATAAAACTTTGTATGCCAATCAGTCCCCCAACACCACAGCATATGATTCTTCCTGCAAGGTCTTGCGATCGTATCCCAACTAAAATACATTGTATCATAATTAATAGTAATAACGCAATAATTATACAACCTCCGACAAAACCTAATTCTTCACCAATGATCGCGAAAATGAAATCTGTCTGTGGTTCAAGAATGAAATTACCGTTTTTTACGGATGTGGTCGTGTTATTATCCAGCCCTTTTCCTGTTAGCTGACCGGAACCAATTGCCATGACAGAGTTTTTCTGCTGGTAAGCTTCATCACTTTCATATTTTTCGGGTTCGATAAAAGCAAGGATACGCTTCTGCTGATAATCCTTTAAAAGCTTCTGGTCAGGCTGAACAACGATACTTAAAAAGATGACTGCGACCGGTATTAATATGACAAGGACGGTACCGATGAATTTATAACTTAGTCCGGCTACATAGATCATAAGACAGATCATAAGAGCGGTACAAATGGTTGTGGACAGGTTTGGCTCAATTAAGATCAATACCAGCGGAATACCTGCGAGGACAGCATATTTCAACAGTGTAAATTTATCATTGATATCTTCTTCGTGTTCCATCAAAAATTTTGCAAAAAATATGATCAGTAATATTTTTGCAAGTTCTGAAGGCTGGAATTGGATAAAGCCTACCTTGATCCAGCGGGTTGCACCATTTACATTCTCACCAAATAATTTTACTGCAGTAAGCATAATGATAGAAAGTATATACAATACCCAATAAAAATTTATGATCCACATATAGTCAATCAGTGACACGATGATCATAGCCGCAAGACCTATCACGACACCAAGAATCTGTTTGTTCTGAAGAGATTCTTTTGCACTGCCTACGACTAAGATACCGAAAATGGATAAAATACCTACAAGTGCAACAATTCCGAATTTGTAATTTTTCCAGTTATATGGTTTTGTAAATCTATGTGATCTCACGTTTCTTCTCCTGCTATTCTTATCACTATCTGTGAACGGTTAATCTCTACTTGAAAATCATCTTCTGTAAGTTCCACGTATTTGGAAAGGGTTTGATATAAGTCCCGGCAGATATGATCATAAACGGAAGGCGTACATTGTACCCGATCCGATACGACCAATGCGCGGAGACGGTTTTTTGCAATGGATACGGAAGAGCTTTTCAACATATTCAGGGCCTCCTAATTCTTCTTGAATACATGTGAGATCCTTGAGAAGAATCCCTTTCCGGTATCAAGATTTATATAAGGAACTTCCAATCCCAGAATACGCTTACAAATATTTAAATATCCTTTTCCTGCCGTTGAATCGAGACCAATTACCGGTTCCCCCTGGTTAGTCCCGATAACAACCTGTTCGTCATCAGGAAGGATTCCGATTAAAGGTACCGAGAGGATTTCGGTGACATCATCAACGGACATCATATCTCCCCGCTTCACCATGTCCATCCGGATGCGGTTGATGATCAGGTCAATCTTACGGATCTGATTCTGTTCCAGAAGTCCAATGATACGGTCAGCATCACGAATGGATGATACTTCCGGAGTTGTAACAACTAATGCACGGTCAGCACCGGCAATGGCATTTTGAAAGCCTTGTTCAATACCGGCCGGACAATCCAAAAGTATGTAGTCAAATTCTTCTTTTAATTCAGAAGTGAGCTTTTTCATCTGTTCCGGTGATACCGCCGACTTGTCTTTTGTCTGGGCGGACGGAAGCAGATATAGATTTTCATATCGGCTGTCACGGATCAATGCCTGTTTCAGGCGGCATCCGCCGGTCACAACATCGACCAGATTATATACGACCAGATTTTCCATGCCCATCACAACATCTAGATTCCGGAGCCCTAGATCAGTATCTATGATCACTACCTTTTTGCCAAGCTTCGATAAACCGGCTCCTACATTTGCAGTTGTAGTCGTTTTTCCAACTCCACCTTTTCCTGATGTAATTACGATAACTTCGCCCATGAATAACTTCCTCCTATAACTGGTTTTACTTTTACTTCTCCTATCCGCAGTTTTTTCGGCTGCATACGGAGAGCTGCAATGACAGCATCTCTGCGTCCGGAGGCACCTGCGATCACCGTACCGTATATGGTACCGATTACAATTACATTTCCTTTGGATGCAACGGTAGCACCTTCTTCGATATCACCTATGATCACAATGCTCTGTTCGGACTCAAGAACCTGCCTTCCTCTTAATGTACCCTTATAGAACTGCCCGTCTTTTTCATGGATGGCTTCAAGGCTTTCGTCCAGCATTTTTTTATGGACTTGTTCTGTAACAGTATTTTTCTCAATGATACAAAGTATTTCGATATTGGCAGCTGATTCAATTTCTCTTGTCAGCTGCCGCTCTTCATCTTCTGTGAAAGAACGGCCTTCATATTCCACAGCCATTTTTGCGTGAGCAAAGAACCTGGAAGCAGATTGGAATTTCTTTTTTACGACTTCCAGAAGTTCCTCGAATGAAATGTCTGAATCAAAATAAATAGTGATGCCGTATTTGTTACTCTTGATGAGCACCTGGTCTTTCACATAGAATCATCCTTTCTTTAATCTCCACCATTTGATCCGGTACCAATATCTGATGCAGATCCCGTGATCAATTCATTTTCCGGTGTGACTTTATAGTAGTACTCCATGACATCATTACCGACTTCAGCTGCAAATGTCGAACTGTAGCCGTTGGCAATACGGATTGCAAATGCAATCTGTGGGCTGTCACTAGGAGCAAATCCTACAAACAGACCGTGGTCTGGATGAGTCTGACTTTGCTGTGCAGTTCCGGTTTTACCGGATAATGCAATACCACTCGAATTTAATTTCGTAAAAATATCTTTATCTTCTGAAGTTACAACTGCTCTCATACCTTCATGGACTGCCTGCCATGTAGAGGCGGACACATCGGTAACTTTATTTTTCACTTCAGGAGTATAGTCTTTGATCGTTTTCCCTTTAGGGCTTGTAACCTTATCTAAAAGACTTAAGTTGTATACGGTTCCCTCATTTGCAACTGCTGTGATATATCTTGCAAGCTGACTGGTAGTATAGTTGTTGGTACCCTGTCCGATAGCAGATAATACAGAGTTGTCATCGGATATCTGCGGGTCAGATTCGGGAATTTCCATACCCGAAGTATCTCCAAGACCAAATTCTTCCGCATATTTTTGAAGTTTTGCAATACCACGTTCGCTTGAATAATAATTCTGTGTATTCTTTCCATCTGAGGTATCACTGTCCAGCTTTGAATCACCGGCATTATTGAGCCCTAGTCTGTAACCGACTTCATAGAAAAAGTCATTACAAGAATGCTGAATACCCTGTGATACATTCAGGTTACCATGTGATGACGGATAAATCCAGCATTTTGGATTCGGTGTGACTTTCTTATATACTCCGGCACATGGAAGATATGTGTTAACGTCAATGACACCTTCGGTCAGACCGGCAATTGCAGATAATGGTTTGTAAGTGGAACCAGGTGCTGTCTTTTCCTGTGTTGCATTGTTGTAGAATGGACGGGACTGATTGGTAAGCAGTTTGCTGTAGTAATCAGAATCCATGGTATTTGCAAGACGGTTGTTGTCATATCCGGGATAAGAGACGCATGCAAGTACTTCACCGGTGTTCGGATCTGTTGCAACCAATGAACCGGTACAAGGCTCCAGTCCTAACTGTCCGGGTGTAATCGCCAAAGACTGGATTTTACTCCGCATAAAGTCATATGCACCGACATTTCCTGCTTTCAGACCGTTATACTGCTCATCATCCTGATCCAGTATTCCCTGTTCATAGAGCATCATGCATACCTGCCTGCCGGTAATTGTTCCGGATTTTATCATATAGCGGTAGATCAGTTTGTCAAAACTATTGTCTGAATCAACATAATCCAAAATATAATTAATAATTCCCTGATATACTTCACTGGAATCAGAATACTGTTCATTTGATTTTATATAATCTTTCAATAGTGAAGTATCTATCCAGTTCTTTGAAATAGCATAATTCAGATAGTTATATACATTAATAGATTCATCATCTTTCCAGGCTTTATAAGTATCATCTTTGGTATTGATGGATTTTGACATTACTACACCTGTTCCGTTTGTCAGCACATCCGATACCAGATAGGTGAGGTACGCCTGTATTTCTTTCGGCTGATCTTTATATGCTGCTGCATTGGAATCGCTGAATATTTTCGTAAGAGAATTCTTCACTTCTTCTTTTCTTACGGCGAATGCAGATGCAACCTCTTTTTCGGCTTCACCGGCATTTGCATCTGTAAAATGCGTCATATCAAGTACGTCATTGTTGATCATAGCGTTATATACATCACCAATCGGAATGATAACGTCACTTCCGTCTTCAACTTTGTTACGGTCAAAATCCAGATTGTTTTGTATTTTGGCAAGCAGAACGCCCGCAAGTTCCTGCTCCAGAATGTTATAAGCGGCTTTTTGAAGATTGGCATCAATCGTCAGATACAGGTCATTTCCGGCTTTGGGATTTGTGCCCTTTACGGTTTTTATTACTTTTCCGACGTTATTAACATAAAGCTTCTCACTTCCCTTTTTTCCCTGAAGCTGGGAATCCAGTGCCTTTTCAAGACCAGCTTTACCGACGGTGTCTGTTTTGCTGTATCTTTCCTGATCTGCGTCACTTAATGCATCATACTCTTCCTGAGAAATCTGACCGGTATATCCTATGATGTTTGCAAAGCAGTTACTGTCAGCATATTTTCTCAGTGACTCTTCTTCTACATTGATACCGGACAATTTGTCCAGATTTTCCATGATGTCTGCGACTGTTGCATCACTGACATCTTCGGCAATTGTAGTTGAAATGTATTTCTGATAACTGTTCAGCCAGATCTGATAACGGATATTGATCATTTTTAATACCATGGACTTGTCCATAGATTTTTCATCAATACCGAATTTCTGCTTATTTGTACACAGATAATGAATCAGTTCATCGGCAGTAGTCTCTTTCTGTTTTTTGGAAAGCTTATCAATTGTAGATTTACCGTATACATCAGCGATAAAACGTAATTTCTGCGTTTCATTCTGTGCAACAAACTGATACATATTATTACTGTCCAAAATGATTCCAAAGTTATTGATCACGGTATCGCCATTGGATTCTACCATTTTAATAACAGAAGAAATCGTCTTGTTTAAAACTTTATTCTGCTGTGCAATACTGTCATAAGAACCATTGTCTTCAATTGTGACAGAGTATGCCAGTTCATTATAAGCCAGTAGGTTGCCGTTACGGTCATATATATTACCACGGGTTCCCTGAATCTCTTTTGTTTTCTGAATCTGCAGTTTATAATCGTCAAGGTATTCCTGTCCTTTTACAATCTGAAGATAAAATATCCGCTGTACCAGAATTGCCGATGTAATACAAAAGACAATGATCAGCACGAATATTCGAGATTGTACGAATTCTGCAATGCCGGATTTGATCCGTTCCCATAAACTATACAAATTTACTTGCACTCCTTTGCTCTTCTGCTTCCAGTTTCTTGTTAATGTGTAATATGATCTGATACAGAATCAGTGTGACCAGGATTGTATATACAAGCTCAGGCATAATGATCTGTCTCAGGTATGCTTCAAAAGCAAAATCCCCCCGCAAAAGATACATACAGAAGTATGTAACTAAACCATAGATCAATTCGCTGACTGCGATCAGTGCGATTGGAAGTTTAATGTCATCATCATAAAAAAGTCTTCGGAATGATCCGTTCAGATATCCGATCACTGAGAAAAGTAACGTATAGAATCCAAGTGTATTCCCCCAGAATACATCCGTCAAAAAGCCGGAAAGGAATCCTACGGCAAGCCCCTCTTTCTTTCCACGCATAAATCCGAACGATGAAGTGATGATAATCAGCAGGTTCGGTTTGATGGATGCAAAAGACAATCGGTGGAAGATGGTGCATTCCATTAAAAAGCATATGATGATAATACAAAATGTAATCAACTTTCGTTTCATGAATTACTCTCCCTTTGTATTTGCGGATTCTTGTTTGATCAGGTCGTTTTTCGTTGTGGTAATAACGAGAACCTCCTGCAGTTTAGTGAAATCTACAGCAGGTGTAATATATCCGGACCGGGTCAGGTTATTAGAATCCACTTTCACTTCACTGACGTATCCGACAAAAAGTCCCTGAAGGAACCGGTCACTGACATGAGATGTAACAACCTGTTCTCCGACTTCAATCTTATTATCGTTATTGGCAAGTTTTTCAAACCGGATCCTGCCGTTTTCCATCTGTTTCAAGTCTCCTCTGACTACGCAGGTGTCAGAAGTTGAAAGGAGCATTGCACTGATATTACTTTCGTCGTCAATAATGGAACGTACTCTCGCATAATGCGGGCCAACCTCCGTTACAATTCCGACCAGTCCGCTTCCGGCGAGGACATTACAATTCTTTTTAATGCCGTCCTTCTTTCCTTTGTCGATCGTAAAATCACTGAACCAGTTGGAGCCGTTATTGGAAATGACGTGTGCACCTACTTTTTTGTAATCAGAATAATTTTCATCCAGTTTATATAATTCTCTCAGCCTCTCCAGTTCATATTGATCCTGGCGTAGTCGCGTGTTGTCGATCGTAAGGTCATCTACTTTGGACTGTAATTTTCTATTTTCTTTTTTCATGTCCTGCAGTGTTTCAAAGTTATCGGAAAGATCGCTCATATAGCGTCCAACATATCCGATCCCTTTCTGCATAGGAATGACTGTATAGTTTGCAACGAAACTGATTGGTCCGTTCCCTCCGGTAATACGTTCCACACCCATCAGGATGACACAGATGACGATTACGATGATCAGCCAGTATTTACTTGGAAGGGAAGATTGATTTTTTGTCTTCATTATCTCATCCACCTATAATTATCTTCTATCATTGAAAATGTCAGTTTTCTTAAGTCTTTCGACATAATAATACGTTTCAGGCCATTGACTGCACAGGTATCCGGTTCCAGGGCAGTTCTTGATTTAATGCCTACCATCTGTTCGATATAAATTTCAAGACCGGGCATATTTGCAAGTCCGCCAGTGAGGAAAATACCATTCTCATAGATTGCTTTGCGGACTTCCGGAGGTGTTCTATCAAGAAGGGAATGGATGGCTTTGACGCATTCCAGTAACGGATCTTTCATTGCAGCACGGATCAGCATGATAGAAACCGGCTTCCGCATCGGCACACCTGTGATCAGGTCTCTGCCAGCTACCGATAAGATAGAATCAGAATCTCCGGTAAAGACATTGAAATTCCGTCTCAGTACTTCAGCAGTCTGCCGACCGATCAGGAAGTCGTGACTGTGCTTTACAAGATTGATAATCCCCTGATCAAACGTATGTCCGCCTACTTTTACGAGACGGTTCAGTACCATTCCGCCTCCGGCCAGTACAGACAGTTCGGTAGTTTCACCACCGAAATTCGCGATCATGATTCCTTTTGTATTCTGAATATCCAGATTTAATCCGACTGCATCGGCAATCGAACGTTCTACGATATTTACTTCTTTTGCTTTGGCTGTTGAATGGATCACAAGATCAAAGAACGCCTTCTTTTCTACTTCGGTAACATCTGTTGGAACAGCAATTACATATTCAGAACCACGGGAAAACTGTCTTCCTCTTTTTAATAAGTTCTGAAGAAGAAACTGCATGTCGTTAAATCTGGAAATAACGCCCTCTTTCATCGGAAATGTGATCTCGATGTTTGAGGGAGCTTTCCCATACATACTAAATGCATCATCACCAACCGCAAAAATATCACGGTCACGATTGTCTTTAAATGCGATCACGTTCTTCTCTTTCCAGATCGTGTCTTTTTTCTTATCATAGACCTTGATGTCATAAGACCCAAGATCCAGTCCGTATACATTTCTTGCCATCTGACAGAATCCTTTCTATCTTGGTTGCAGAATTTTACAGCATTCCCTCTTCACGAAAACTTATATAACAATTATTGCCAATTATAATATGGTCTAACAGCTCAATTCCAATTAATGCACCTGCATCCTGAATCCTTTTTGTTGTCAGCATATCTTCCCGGCTTGGAGACGGATCTCCGCTTGGATGATTGTGTAAGATGATAATGGATACTGCATTTTTCTGCAATGCTTCTATAAAAAGCTCTCTTGGCGTGACCAGGGATGCATTCACAGTCCCTTTGGAAATGGTAGTTTCACCAAGCAGCTTTGCCTTCGAGTTTAACATTAATAATTTCATATGTTCCTGTTTCTCATGTCTTAAATCTTCCATATAATATTGCGCAATCGTTTTTGGATCGGTAAAACATACTGTATCCTGATAAGACGCTTTTGCAAGCCTTTTTGCAAGTTCAGATATACATGATATCTGAATTGCTTTTACGTTGCCAATCCCTTTGATCTGCTTCAGACGTTCAGCGTTAAACTGATGAATTCCGAGAATGCCGATTCCGCCGGCATGATAAAGAATTCTTCCTGCAAGTTCCAATGCATTTTCACCGCGGGTACCGGTTCGTAACAGCACTGCCAGCAATTCAACGTCACTTAAATGTTCGGCTCCGAGACGGGAACACTTTTCATATGGTCGCTCGTCTCTCGGCATTTCTCTTATGGTATTTGATTGATTCATATTATTCTTCAGATTCGCACGACATTTTTACAGACTCAGTCAAAAGACAGATTCTGTAAATTATAAGAAACGATATATGATAATGGAAAGAATCACGCCAATGATACTTGCCATGGTTATCTTTATCGATAGACCAAATGTTATGACCATTACTCCGAGATTCAGAACGATCGGATCGTCTATCCCGAAAGATTGTCCATAGCCCAGCCAGGATAAAGCCGGCACCCCTTTTGCCAGTTCACCAATAAAGCCACCAAGAACTACTCCTGCCAGCAGAAGCAGAAATAAAGCCCAGGCGTTTTTACTTCCTGCACCTTTCATATGTACTCCTCCTCGTTTTTCCTATCTAAAAAACTCAATACATTTTATCACATTTCAGAAAAAGTGTATAGGTTTATGATATTAAAAAATTCTTAAACTTCTTTTCATTTTTTTACATAAAATGATCAGATTAGATAAAAAATTAAGATTCCATCTTGAACGGATGATAAACGGAAGCAATCATTTCGGCTGCTTTGATTCCGTCCATAGCCGCAGAGGTAATCCCGCCTGCATAGCCTGCGCCTTCGCCGCAAGGATAGATCCCGCGGATTTCGCTCTGAAGGGATTGGTCTCTTATGAGTCGTACAGGCGAAGAAGTCCGGCTTTCTACTCCCGAGATGACGGCATCGCACCGCGCATATCCGGGAAGCTTGTGGTCAAAGATCTGAATTCCTTCTGTCAGCGACTCTGCAATGAATTCCGGAAAAATATTTCTGACGTTTGCAAGCTGATACATACCTTTTATATGCGGAGTGACTGTACCCAGCTGCACAGAAGGTCTGTTTTCACAGAAATCCCCAAATAACTGTACCGGAACTTTGCCGTTTCCCTCGAGATATGCTGCTTCTTCAAGCTTTCTCTGGAATTCGACACCAGCGAGCGGATGATCACTTCCAAAATCATCGGGTGAAACAGTAACGATCACTGCAGTATTGGCATTCTGGCTATCCCGGCGGCTGTAACTCATTCCGTTAACGGCAAGCCGGTGTTCTTCGGAAGAAGCATTTACGACATATCCGCCCGGACACATACAGAAGGTATATACGCCTCTTCCATTATCGAGGTTAGCGGTCAGTTTATACGGTGCTGCCGGAAGAAAGGAAGGATAATTCTTACCGTATTGATCCTGATTGATCATTTTCTGCGGATGCTCGATTCGTACACCAACAGCAAATGCCTTCGGCTGCATTGGAAGGCCATGCTGATATAACATGGAAAAAGTATCCCGTGCACTGTGACCAATGGCAAAAACTGCAAGATCTGTATCGAGCAGATATGTTTCCTTCTTTTGCGAATCGTAGATTTTAAGTTTGCGGAGAATCTTTTGACCGTTGTCGGAATGTGTCTGAATATCAGTGACTTGTGAGTGAAACCGCACTTCTCCACCATGAGCACAGATATATTTCCGCATTTCTTTTACAACTGCAGAGAGCACATCGGTACCGATATGAGGTTTGCTTTCGTAGGTGATGGATTCCGGAGCACCGTGTTCGGCAAAGATACGTAGTACTTCATGGTTGCGTCCGAATTTGTCTTTTACCAGAGTGTTCAGTTTTCCGTCAGAAAATGTTCCGGCGCCACCCTCACCGAACTGAACATTTGATGAAAGATTCAGCCGCCCGTTTTCCCAGAATGTTTCCACATCTTTTGTACGCTGATCTACATCGGCTCCGCGTTCCAGAAGAATTGGCTGATATCCGTGCGTAGCGAGCATATAACCACAGAACAGTCCGGCAGGACCTGTTCCGATAATGACCGGCCGGTGTGTCAGTTCCTTTGTCCCTTTTACTTCGAAATGGTAGCTGTCCGGCTTAACCTGGAATTGTATCTGATTATTTTTGACCGTTTTCTTAACTTTTGCTTCATCTCTTACCTGGACATCTACAGAATAGACATAGTAAAGAACAGGCTTTTTTCTGGCATCGATCGACTGTTTGCAGATTTGAAAGCCCTGAAGTTCCTCTTTTTTTATGCAAAGTGTTTTTAAAATCTTGCGTTCAAAGTCGTCTGATGTATGTTCAATGTTCAGTTTCATCTGGTTGATCCGAATCATATGTTTTTACTCCTTTACAGTTTGTCATCTATCTGATGATATATCGTTTGCAGCAGCAGTTCCGGCAAGATAACCGGTCGCCCAGGCCCATTGCAGATTGTACCCTCCGCAGATGCCGTCCACATCCAGCAATTCCCCGGCAAGATAAAGGTGCCGGACATAACGGGATTCCATAGTGTCGGGAGTGATTTCTTCTGTTGAGATTCCGCCGGCACAGACTTGTGCATTATCAAAACCATTAGTGGTATCAATTGTTACTACGTTATTCTTAACTACCTGAACAAGACTTTTTATCTGTGTATCCGACAGATCACCTGTCAGTGTATGCATCCGGATGCGTGCCTGCTCTAAAAATCTTGGGATCAGCTTCCGGTGAAAGATTCCAAGAAGATAATCTGCGCAGGTCATCTGCTCTCTTCCGTTTTTACGTTTCAGCAAGAACTCAAAAAATGCCTCTTCCGTAAAAGCGGGCAGAAAATCAATGTTCACTTTTGCATCCTGTTTTAAATACAGAGATTTGGCAATATAGCGGCTGATCTGGAAAACCGGTATTCCGGAAATGCCGTAAGCCGTAAGCTGTAATTCCCCGTGATCGGAAGCTGCCGGTTGTCCATGGCATACTGCAGTTACGACAGCATCCGTACGGACCCCTGCGGCTTTGGCAAACGGATGATTCTTTACTTTTAATTGAACCAGAGCAGGTACGACCGGAACCATCGTATGTCCGAGCTGCTTTGCAAGTGCATAACCACTTCCGTCGGATCCGAGCTTGGAATTCGCTTTCCCGCCGCAGGCAAGGATTACAGCATCTGCCTTTTGCTTTTGATGATCTGTCAGGACCGTAAAACCATGAGATGTTGGACTAATACCCGTCACCGTCACATCAGTGGTTATTTTTACATGCAGACGATCCAGTTCTGATTTCAACAAATCAAGAACGGTGGAAGCCTGGTCGGAATAAGGATAGACGTAATTTCCTCTTGCCTTTGTCAGAAGCCCAAGAGATGTGAAAAACGCAATGGTGTCTTCATAGCCGAATTTCTGTAATACTTCTTCTACAACGGAAAGATTGTCGCTGTGGAAATAAGAGGCGTTCATATCTTTGTTTGTCAGGTTGCATCTCCCGTTTCCGGTTGCAAGGATTTTTTTGCCTGCGCTGTCTTTCTTTTCGTATATCAGGATCTGTGCCTGCGGGTTCGTCCTTGCGGCTGCAATTGCCGCCACAAGACCGGAAGCACCGCCGCCAATGATTGCTATTTTCTTCATATCTATTCTTCCAAATATTACAATGATTATATATATTGAGGGTTACAAAGTTACAATTCCGGCACGTACCAGATACTCTAATGACATCAGTATTCCAAGCTTGGCATGCGGCCAGGTGAGACCTCCCTGAAAATATACGGCATACGGCGGTTTGATCGGTCCGTCTGCGCTCAATTCGATGGATGATCCCTGAACGAAAGCACCTGCTGCCATGATAACGTCAGAATCATATCCCGGCATCGGCCATGGTTCCGGAGTCACATAGGAATCGACCGGTGCTGCTGCCTGAATTCCTTTGCAGAACTCAATGACGCCTTCCGGAATTCCAAATTCTACAGCCTGAATGATATCGTGTCTGCTTTCTGTGCTGTTTGGAATAACAGGGAACCCCAGTTTTTCATAAATATTAGCTGCAAAGATCGCACCTTTTAGTGCAGCTGCTGCCACTGTCGGGGCAAGGAATAATCCCTGGTAAAAATCTTTCATGATACCAAGAGATGCACCAACCTCTCTTCCGAGGCCCGGGGAAGTCAGTCGGTATCCGCATGCATCGATCAGATCTTCGCGACCCGCGATATACCCGCCAATCGGGGCAAGTCCCCCGCCGGGGTTCTTGATCAGTGAGCCGACTGTCATATCTGCACCGACATCACTTGGTTCGATCGTTTCGACAAACTCACCGTAACAGTTGTCCACCATACAGATCAGATCCGGTTTGAGCCGTTTGACAAATGCGATCAGCTCGCCAATCTGCTCAACCGAAAAGCTCGGTCGTGTCTGATAGCCTTTGGAGCGCTGGATTGCAACCATCTTTGTTTTCTCGTTGATTGCTTTTTTGATATTTTCGTAATCAAAGGTTCCGTCTTCCAGAAGATCTACCTGAGAGTAAGTAATGCCATATTCTGCAAGGGATCCATTTGACGGGCGGATACCAATGACTTCTTCCAGTGTATCATATGGTTTTCCGGCAGGTGCCAGAAGCTCATCACCCGGTCTTAGGTTTGCTGCAAGAGCCAGTGCCAGTGCATGTGTTCCGCAAGTGATCTGCGGACGTACCAGAGCGCTTTCGGTATGGAAAATAGACGCATATACTTTTTCGAGGGTATCTCTTCCCTGGTCATCATAACCATAACCGCTGGCATAGTTAAAACATCCTGCGCTGACGCGGTTATCCTGCATTGCTTTTACTACTTTTAACTGATTGTATTCGGCAATCTTATCAATTTTTTCAAAACGGTTTTTCAGGTCTTTTTCTATTGTATTTCCGAACGAAAGGACTGTTTCGCGGATGCCCATTTCGCTGTAAATTGTGTTGATTGGTGTCATAATCTATATTTATCCTTCTTTCTGATTTTTTATTTTGATTTGTCGTAAATATTTTGAGAAAATCACCGGATTTCCAGCAGCTTGAAACGCAGGGATTCACACATAGCATCAAATGTTGGATTAATGGATGGAATCTGTTTCAGAACCGTTTCTGCCTCACGGTATCTTCCCATGTCATATAAAAGAGAAGCTTTATTAAGATCAAACATTGCCTGCTCGCCTTCGTACCGGATCATGGATTCCAGGCCGAGCAGTTCACGGTAAGCAAAAGCAGTGTCCTGATTACGTGAATATATTTCCATCAGTTCATTCATTTTTCTCAAAAATTTGGATTTTCCTCTTAACTTTTTCTTCAGCATATTTTTCCCTCCAGATGCGAGAGCATTGCCTTTAGGATCCTGTCTTCATCATAATCATACGCTTCTTTCTGAATCCACGTCACCTGACGTTCGCGCCGGAACCAGGTGAGCTGACGTTTGGCAAAATGACGGGTGTCACGTTTGATGGTATAGACAGCTGTGTCCAGATCACATTCCCCGTCAAGATATGCCAGGATTTCTTTATAACCGAGCCCCTGCATAGAAACCATCTCTTTCGTACAGCCAAGTTCTTTCAAATGTTTTACTTCGTCAACGAGTCCCTCTTCTATCATCTGGTCTACACGTCTGTCAATTCTTGCATACAGCTGCTCTCTTGGCGCATTCAGAACAAAATAGACGAATTCATACGGGGATTCTTTCCGACGTTCCTCTTCGTTGTGCTCTGACATTTTCTGCCCGGTCTGACGGTAATATTCCAGCGCACGGATCACTCGTTTCACATTATTGGCATGAATATCTTCTGCGGATTTCGGATCAACTTTTCGCAGCATATTATGCAGGTATGCTGCCCCCTTTTCCTTTACAAGATTTTCCAGCTCTGCCCGGTAAGTGTCATCCTGGGCGGTATCGGTGAAATCAATATCGTACAGTAATGCCTGGATATAGAATCCTGTTCCGCCGACAACGATTGGAATATGTCCGTTGGCATAAATCTGTTCCATTGCATTTTTAGCCATCTGTTGAAATCGGACGACATGGAATTCATCCCATGGTTTCAAATCATCTATCAGATAATGAGGAACACCCTGCATCTCTTCCGGGCGTATCTTGGCAGAACCAATATTCATGTATTCGTATACCTGCATGGAATCGGCAGAAATAATCTCCCCGCCAATCACTTTTGCTAGTCCGATCGAAGCTTTTGTCTTCCCGACGGCCGTAGGCCCTGTTAGTACTACTAGTGGTTTCTTCTTCATTTTATACGATCCTCTTGAATTTCTTTTCTAATTCTCTCTTTGTCATTGCGATAATGGTTGGTCTTCCATGCGGGCAATGATAGGGGTTGTCCAATGATAACAGTTCACCGATCAACGCATCAACTTCTTGCACGGATAATTTCATATTTCCTTTTACGGCAGCCTTGCATGACATCGAAGCAATCTTTTCATCAATGAGATCCGGAGACTGATTGCGGGCAATCTCATCCGAAAGGCTGTCCAGCATTTGGATCAGTAGTTCTTTTTTCGCAATACTGAACAGATTATCCGGAACAGCACGGACTGCATAAGAGTCCTGTCCGAACTCTTCAATCTCGAACCCTATCCTTGTAAACCGGTCCATATAAGTGTTCAGCAATTCTGCTTCCCGCATACTTAAATTCAATACAATCGGCGGACTGATCATCTGCGAGGTGAATTCCCTGGTTTGCATAGATTTCAGAGTTTTTTCATACAGAACCCGTTCATGCGCTGCATGCTGATCGATAATATACAGACTGTTATCGTATTCTACCAGCCAGTAGGTTTCGAATACTTGACCGACTATTTTATATTTCTGCATGGCCTCTCTGGTAAGCAGATGATCTTCGAAAAGTTCCATTTGTTTTGGTGGTTCTGGCGCAGTTGTCTGTGTTGATATTTGCGGTCTGACGGCAGTATTCTGCATGTAAAGTGTTTTTTCTTCTGCAATAGTTTGTATCGTATTTACCGGTTGTTTTGTTACAGCCTCTTCTTTTTTCTTCTTTTCTTCATGCTCTGCCAGTACCCGTTCTTTCATTTTGGACATGAAGTATTCCAGATTATGTTCCGGAGCAGATCGGACGGCAGTCTTTGGTTCCGGAGTAGATTGGGCGACAGGCTTTGATTCCGGTGTAGACTGGACGGCTGTCTTTGGTTCCGGAGCAGATTGGACAGCAGGCTTTGGTTCCGGTGTAGACTGGACGGCAGGCTTTGGTTCCGGCATCTCTACATGCGGAATCAGTTCTTTTTCGTGAAGTCCCTGATCAACTGCCGAATAGATAGCGTTATAGACTTCCTGTTGATTGTTAAAGCGTAGTTCCATCTTCGTCGGATGTACATTGACATCTACATGTTCTCCGTCAATCTCTATATGCAGTACCACAAACGGATACTTATGCTGCATGGTAAAATCCTTATATGCATCCTCGATGGCTCTGGAAATGATACTGTTTCTGGCATACCGGCCATTCACATAATAATTTTCAAAATTCCGGTTTCCTCTGGAGATGATTGGTTTTCCTAAAAATCCGGTGATTTTAAGTCCCGGTGTATCGTATTCTGCTTGCAGAAGATTTGAAGCAATTTCGCGTCCGTAAATGTGATAGATGACATCTTTCAACTTTCCGTTACCGGATGTATGTAATTTGGATTGTCCGTTATTAATAAACTGAAACGAAATGTGTGGATGAGAAAGTGCAAGTCGCGTCATCAGGTCTCCGACATGGCTCGCTTCGGTCATCGGTGTTTTCAAAAACTTCCTTCGGGCAGGTGTGTTATAAAACAACTGCCGTATGATAAAGGTTGTTCCATCCGGTGCACCGGTATCTTCCAGAGTTTCTTCTTTGCCGCCTGCAATACGGTATAACGTGCCAAATGTCTGATCTTTTGTTTTTGTGATCAGTTCTACCTGTGCAACTGCCGAGATACTGGAAAGTGCCTCTCCGCGGAATCCCAGTGAACCGATGTGAAGCAGATCATCGACAGAACGGATCTTACTCGTTGAGTGCCGCAAAAACGCAGAGCGTACATCTTCCCGGTCTATTCCGCAGCCATTGTCTGTAATACGCATGAACGAGATTCCGCCATCCTTAATCTCTACGACAACTGCTGTAGCACCGGCATCAATGGCATTTTCCACCAGCTCTTTTACAACAGAAGCCGGTCGTTCGATCACTTCTCCTGCTGCAATCTTATCAATTGTAATCGGGTCTAACACCTGAATTTTACTCATCGTTTACCACCTGTTTTTTAGTTTGTTCTGAAGTTGATATAATGTATTCAATGCATCGATCGGAGTCAGATTGGCAAGATCCAGTTCTTTGATCTCCTTGATGACATCATCATCTTTTACAGTATCAAAAAGTGACATCTGGGCAAGATCTACCTCATCAAAATGCTTTGCCTTTGGTTTGGATGCTTCCTGCCCCTGCACTTCGATCTCTTTGATCTTACCGGTTACATCTGCCTGTACCAGTTCTTCTACGATCTCTTTTGCCCTGTCTGTAACTGACTGCGGAACACCTGCAAGCCTTGCAACCTGGATTCCGTAACTTTTATCCGCACCGCCCTTGACAATCTTACGCAGGAAGATGATATCGTCACCTTTTTCCTTTACTGCAATACAGTAATTGTTAACATTTTCAATTTTTCCTTCCAGTTCAGTCAGCTCATGATAATGTGTTGCAAATAAAGTTTTTGCTCCTAACAATTTGCTGTTACTGATATATTCAATCACTGCCCAGGCGATACTCAAACCGTCAAAGGTACTGGTACCGCGCCCAATCTCATCAAGGATCAGAAGGCTCTTATTCGTCGCATTTCGGAGAATATTGGCCACTTCTGTCATCTCCACCATGAAGGTACTCTGTCCGCTTGCAAGGTCATCTGAAGCACCTACACGGGTAAAGATACGGTCAACCACACCGATATTTGCCGAAGAAGCAGGGACAAACGAACCGATCTGTGCCATCAGGACAATCAGGGCTGTCTGTCTCATGTATGTTGATTTACCGGCCATATTCGGACCCGTAATAATGGAAATCCGTTCCTTTTTGTCATTCAGATATGTATCGTTACAGATGAACATGTCATTGGAGATCATCTTTTCGACTACCGGATGACGGCCGTCTTTGATATCAATGAGTCCTTTGTCATTCATCTTTGGTCTGACATAATTATTTTGTTCTGCAACCAGTGCAAGAGAGGCAAATGCGTCTAATTTTGCAATGGCTTTAGCCGTCTTCTGGATGCGGACAACTTCTTTTCCGATAGTATCTCTGACCTCGGAATAAAGCTGGTATTCAAGAGCATACAACTTATCTTCTGCACCAAGAATCGTATCTTCCAGCTCTTTTAATTCCGGTATGATATAGCGCTCTGCATTGGCAAGCGTCTGTTTTCTTGTGTAATAATCCGGCACCAGATTTTTGAATGAATTGGTAACTTCCAGATAATAGCCGAATACTTTGTTATATTTAATACGCAGGTTCTTGATACCGGTCTTTTCACGTTCTTCTGTTTCCAGCTTTGCCAGCCAGTCTTTCCCGTCAGATTTGGCGTTGCGGAGTTTGTCCACTTCTGCATTGTAACCGTCTTTGATAATGCCGCCTTCTTTCATGGCGATCGGCGGATCTTCTTTGATGGAATCACTGACCAGCTTGCATAGATCTCCGAGCGTATCCAGTTCTTCATTCAATTCCTTTAAAAGAGGTGTCTGCATATCATTCAAGATATATTTTATATGCGGAAGCATTGCAAGAGAACTTTGGAATGC
This sequence comes from Dorea sp. BIOML-A1, assembly GCF_009875615.1. NCBI lineage: Bacteria > Bacillati > Bacillota > Clostridia > Lachnospirales > Lachnospiraceae > Dorea > Dorea sp. BIOML-A1. The sequence goes on along the minus strand of NZ_WWSA01000005.1, from coordinate 58,139 downwards.
GATCAGATCTCTTGGATTCGCAGACTGATATGTGATCCTGCACACAAGCCGTTCCAGATCATAGACCGGTGAAAGGTATTCACGGATCTCCTCTCTGGAAATTGCATTTTTCACTAATTCATCTACAGCATCCAGTCGTTTTTCAATAGCGCTCTTGTCAATCAACGGCTGTTCAATATATTTGCGCAGGGTTCTTGCACCCATGGCAGTCTTCGTCTTATCCAGCACCCACAGGAGGGAACCTCTTTTCTGTTTGTCACGCAGTGTTTCACACAGCTCCAGATTTCGTCTGGTTGAGCTGTCCAAAAGCATATATTTTCCAGAAGCATAGATTGTCAGGTGGGAAATGTGTGATAAATCTCGTTTTTGTGTCTCCACCAAATACTGCATGAGTGCACCGGCTGCAATTACACCGCAGTCATAATCGGTAAGTCCCAGTCCTTCAATCGTACCGGCATGGAAATGTTCTTTCAAAACACGTTCACAGACTGCATCGTCGAAATACCATGAATCCAGAGAATATACGGTAATTCCAAGCTTTTCTTTTAACAATTCAAAATCCATACCGCTCATATAAAAGGCTTCATTACAGATCAGCTCTGACGGCATGAACTTATAGATCTCGTCAAACAATTTCTCAGAATTTTCAATCTCGGTTACCATGTACTCGCCGGTTGATACATCGGCGACAGATACGCCGTAATGATCCGATGCGTAAGCGATACACATGATATAATTATTCTTTGTTTCATCCAGTGCCTGCGTGTCCAGGTTGGTTCCAGGGGTTACGATTCTTACAACATCTCTTTTTACAATTCCTTTTGCAGCAGCCGGATCTTCCAACTGTTCACAGATGGCCACTTTATAACCTTTGGATACCAGTCTGTTCAGATATCCGTCCACTGCGTGATACGGGACACCGCACATTGGTGCGCGTTCTTTCAGTCCGCAGTTCTTTCCGGTTAATGTAATCTCCAGTTCTTTGGATGCAGTCAACGCATCGTCAAAGAACATTTCATAAAAGTCTCCCAATCTATAAAAGAGGATGCAGTCCGGATATTCTTTTTTCGTCTGCATATATTGCTGCATCATTGGTGTTAATTCTGCCACTTTTTTTACTCCTCTGATCATTTAAATTTTACATTTCATTATAGCATTTATATTTTGAATTTAAAAGGATAGATTTTTTCAAAAACTGAGGCTTTTCTTCATCATACAGAAGATAAAGAATATTGGCGCTCAGATAGATCCCTGCTGCGCAGAGACATGTAAATAGCATGGTGTACGGCAGACATATCTGACCAAACAACTGAAATGGCATACAGCTGTAATCCCATACATGAAGCGCAAACCATTTATTTACGATAATACCTGTAATGAATTCTGCTGCTGTTACAAAGATGCTGCAGCGGAATACCTGCAGAAGAAAATCATCCTGCCAGTGTACCTGCTGTCCCTGATAGGAGAAAAACATCATACAGATCCCGCCCAGCACGAACATGGACCAGTGGGAAAAACCACGGAAAAGAATTTCCAGCGTATAATAGATCCAGCCACCGATCCCCCACAAAAATAAATACTCACTGATTTTTTTCATACAAAAACGCCCTCACTATCTTGTTGATATTACATAGTTTGAGCGTTTTCATGGTTAATTATAATACATTTATTCTGCCAGTTCTCCCAGATAATAGAAACCTTTGCATTCCGTCAGTCTGACATCGGCAAGCCGTCCGATCATTCCCTTATCACCTTTGATGTGTACCAGCAGATTATTACTTAAACGTCCTGTTACCATGGATGGGTCGTGTTCACTTACCGATTCGATCAGAGCGGTCTGAATGCTTCCTTCATGTACAGCGCATACTTCTGCCGCAATCGTATGTACTTCTTTCAGCAGTCGGTCAAAACGGTTTTTGACCACATCTTCCGGTATCTGGTCTTCCATCACGGCGGCAGGTGTTCCGGTACGTTTTGAATAGATGAAAGTGAATACGCTGTCATAACGCACTTTTCTTACAATATCCATAGTTTCTTCGAAGTCTTCTTCTGTCTCTCCCGGGAAACCAACGATGATATCAGTTGTAAGAGACACATCCGGAACATTCTTGCGGATTTTTTCTACCAGTTCCAGATACTGCTCTTTTGTATAATGACGATTCATCTTCTTTAAGATCCTGCTGCTTCCGGACTGTACCGGCAGATGCAGGTGTTTGCAGATCTTTTTGGATCTTCCCATAACTTCAATGAGTTCATCAGATAAATCCTTTGGATGAGACGTCATAAAACGGATACGCTCCAATCCTTCGATCTGCTCGATCTTTTCCAAAAGCTGGGCAAACGTAATCGGATTTTCCAGATTCTTTCCGTATGAATTAACGTTCTGACCAAGCAGCATGACTTCAACCACACCATCTGCAACCAGCTGGCGGATTTCCGATAGGATTGCCTCCGGGTCACGGCTTCTTTCTCTTCCACGTACATATGGGACGATACAGTAACTGCAGAAATTATTGCATCCGAACATGATATTTACTCCGGATTTAAAGGAATATTTGCGGTCATTCGGAAGGTTTTCAACAATCTTGTCGGTATCTTTCCAGATATCGATCACCATACGTTGTGATTCAAACCGTGTCACGATCAGTTCGGCAAATTTGAAAATATTATGTGTTCCGAAGATAATATCCACATAGCGGTAACTTGTTTTCAGCTTTTCTACAACCTCCGGTTCCTGCATCATACAGCCGCAGAGACCGATCATCATATGCGGATTTTTCTTCTTTCTTGGTTTTAACTGTCCGAGACGTCCGTAGACACGCATGTTGGCGTTCTCTCTTACCGTACAGGTGTTGAAAATGATAAAGTCAGCCTCATCTTCAGGCGCTTCTACATAACCGATCTTTTCCAGGATTCCACAGAGTTTTTCGGAATCACGGGCGTTCATCTGACAACCGAATGTTGTGACACAGAATGTCAGCGGACGTCCCAGTTCTTCGGATTCGCGCTGTACATAAGCTTTTGCTTTTTCGATAAAATAATACTGACGGGCAGTATCATCCGCAGGCGGTTCTTTTGTAATATCTATATCGTAATTCATAGTATTAAGCATTCTCTTTGCTCCTTTGTATTATTCATTATTAATCTTTCACAGAAAGTGAAGACAACAGCTTTTTGCAGAATGTATGGCAATCTAGACAAATTGCTGTATGTCTGAATCATATGCATAATCAATCAACTTCAAAGCACTTATAATTTCTTCTTTATTGACATTCATATCGTCACATAAAGCATCCAGGCTGTGATAATAGTCTCTTAGTTTTGTATTGACCACACTGAGTAACAGCATGGGATCTCTGGGTAATCCGTTTGCCATTCTGGCTCACTCCTTTAAGTATTATATTTTTTCATATCTTAATCAGAAATTACAAAAAACATTCACCTGATTCCAATGGATAGATATGCTTTTCTGTAATAACTTTTTCCGGTTTTATATCATGTTCCTCAAAAGGCAGTTCTCTGTACATCTGCAATTCAAAAGCAACTGCAATCGTATGCAGATCCGGATGTTTTTCCAGATATTTGTCATAAAAACCGCCGCCATATCCGATTCGGTGACATTCTTCGTCAAAAGCGACACCCGGCATGATCAGAAGTCCGTCATATCCGTCGGCTTTGTATTCACCTGTCGGTTCCAGAATTCCATATGCACCAGGCTGCAGATCCTCTTTTTGTTCTACCAGATAAAAATTCATCTCGCTGCCCTCGACTCTTGGAAACCATACACTTTTACCCAGTTTCCAGGCTTCCTCCATGATTGCCAAGGTTCCGGTTTCGCCATTGTAATTCGCATAACAGTAGATGTCAGTCGCTTCTAAAAACAGTGGATGATTAATCACTGTTTCCGTGATAGTATTGGTGGCCTGTTGCCACACAAGCGGATCCATCTCTTTTCTGAGACGGATGATCTTATGTCTAATTTCCTTTTTTGTTTCCAAATTTCTCACCCAAATTCGTAATACTTCCGTCTTTTTCCTTTATAGAAATGTTGTTTAGCTGTCCGCGCAGATTTCTTTTGAAAGAATCAATGTATTCTTTTCTCAATATCTGCTGTTCTTTTAATTCCTCCGGTGTCAGACCTTCGGCTTTAGACTTGTGATATAATTCATTGATTCTTGCTACTTTCTTATCATCCATTATCTTTTGTCCTTCCTTAATATACTCAGATTTAACTCGAATAATTCTCGAGAAATCCGTATAGGGCTGCTGATGTCTCAACGTATTTTCCATTATGGATCTCCTGCTGCAGTGTCTCAGGAAGACCATCCAGTGGAATATCTGTGTATTCATATACCGTTTTTTTATCATTCAGATATACGACTACATAGCCATTCAGAGATTTCAGATAGTAACAGTCTTCTTTTAAAGCCTGTCCATCTGCGGCAATAGAAAGATCTTGTGTTTTTTGCTTCTCCGCTGTTTTCTCTGCCTGAATTTCACGTTTTCCCCTGTTTAAGCTAAGCTGATAAGCACAGGTGATTCCGAATACGATGAGGATCAGAAACAGTAAAAAGCCAATACCATACTTGTTTTTCATAATGAAGACTCCTTTTTTGAGTACAGTATTCGCTCAACTCACCCTATTTATACAATTTTCTTCAATGTTCTTTCAATTAAAAGGCCTTCCCGTTCCGGATAGTCATACTTTTCGCTTTCTCTGATACAGGCACAAACAAACGCATGCGAAGCCTGTACACTTTCCAAAAGGGAATTTCCCTGCAGAAGCTTTGCCAGGAACATTCCGTCAAATGCGTCTCCGGCTCCATGAAATTCTTTCAGGTTTTCACCATTTCCGATATAAAGAAATGCATTGTCTTCGTATAACACGATACCCTTTTTACAGTCGTCTTTTGGAACGCTGGTAATGATCATGTTTTTTGCTCCCAATTCACGGAGGATTTCACACAAATGCAGTACATTTCTGTGATTGCCTGTGAGCTGATATTCTTTTCCGGCGAGCAGATACATTTCTGTCAGATTTGGCAGAATTATGTCTGCATACGGAAGGATTTTCCGCATTGCAGCACCATAAGATTCGTCAAAATTTGTATAATAAACTCCGTGATCACCCATGATAGGATCTAAAATAACCTTTGTGTCCGGAAATTGACTAATGAAATAGATGACGGCATCAATTACATCAGCTTTTCCAAGGTATCCGACAAAAATAGCATCAAATGTAATATGTTCTTTCTTGTAATGATCTGCACATGCACGTATATAGTCTCCGGGTACATGGCAGACCGCCGGAGTGCCATAGCCACCGGTATGTGTTGATAACAGTACTGTCGGTACCGGACATACCTCGATTCCCATCATGCTTAAGATCGGTGTCATATTCATCATGGCTGCCTTGCCGACACCGCAGATATCATGTAACAGAGCAATTTTTTTTACTGGTCTCATACTTACTTGTATTCCCCTCTTATCAAATGTAGTCTCCGGCATATTGTCACAAGGGCTGCTCCTTTTGGCATGCCAAGTAATTCTTCTTCCGTAATCCCGCCAAGTGCAACGATAGATACTCCATATGCTGCAACGGCTGCCAGAAGTGCAATGATTGTTGCAATATACGGACCAGCGAATAATTCGAAGATCAGATGAATCACAATTGCGATCACACCCATGATCAGGGAAGCAAGTGTCGGGATTAAGAATGTTTTCTTTTTCTCCTGAACATAACCGATTCTGTCACGAAGTGCTTTCGCGTTCAGTATGCAGATTGCTCCGGAGAATATGATCTTACTTAATACAACCGCATAAATGTTCCATTTTAGTACTACCAGCATCAGGAATAATGTCACGATATGGATCACCAGTGAAATTGCCGCATTTTTTACCGGTGTCATCATATCATCCAGTCCCTGTAATACAGAGTTGGTCACTGTTGACAGACAGAAAAAGACAACTGAAAGCGCCCCCATCTGAAGCATCCGTGCTGCTGTAGTATTATCCTGTGTAAAATATAATAAATTCAGGATCGGTTTTGCAAGTGTGATAAATCCAACTGCACATGGGATTGCGATCAACATGTTGAAACGGCTTACAGTATTAATCTTGTTATGTACCTGCTTACGGTTACCGGTCTGTACAGTGGCAACCAGGCTCGGCACCAGTGAGGCGGCAAGTGCACTTGAAATAGAGAGCGGCACATTGATCATTGTACTGTACTGTCCCTGAAAGATTCCAAGAAGACTTGCGTATTCTTTTTTGCTGAATCCCTGGGCAGCCATGACATTGTTAAAAAGTGCAGTATCTACAAAATCACTGATATTATATACCGTTGCACTTAAAATGACAGGTGCGATGGTCACAAACAACACTTTGTATACGGTTCTGTAACTTTCTCTTTTCCCTGAATGATCGCGTTTCATTTTCTTTTTGAATACTTTGTGGTATGCGAGAAAAATGAATCCGACAAATATCAAGGCGCTCAATGCACCAAGGACTGTTCCGAGTGTTCCGCCTGCTGCCGCATAGGCAGGACCGAAGGATTTATCGCCTCTGGTCTTTCCGACAGCTCTTCCTGCATTGAATAATAAATATGCACCTGCGATCGATACAACAGCATTTACAATCTGCTCGATCACCTGTGAGATTGCTGTCGGGATCATAGATCCCATTCCCTGGAAAAATCCGCGTAACACCCCGAGAAGTGCTACGATCAGGATACACGGTGCGAGAACACGGAGCGCATAGGCACTCATGTCAAGATGCATAATGGTTGTTGCAATAAAATCTGCTCCGAAAAATACCAGAAGAGAGACAATTCCACCGGCAAGAAGTGCAAAGGTCATAGCACCCCGGAAGATTTTGTTTGCATTTTTATATTCGCCGACAGCCACTCTTGCCGATACAAGCTTTGACACAGCTAACGGCAGACTGTACGAAGTCAGCATCAATGCAACTGAATAAATTGAAAATGCAACCGAATAATATCCGTTTCCTTCTGTTCCGATAATATTCAAAAGCGGAATCCGGTAAAAGGCTCCGATCAGCTTTGTGATAACTCCGGCAATTGCAAGAATCGATCCCTGTATCAGGAAATTTTTTTCATTTTTTTTATGTTGTTCCGACATACAGCTTTAACTCCATCGTTTTGTAAAAAATTATTAAGATCAATGATTATCTCAGAATGTCCAGGCGTTCCATGATCTCACGCTGTTTCTGTTCCATTACCTGACGTTCTTCCTCTTCCATATGGTCATAACCTGTTAAGTGTAACACAGAATGGGCAATAAGAAAAGCATATTCTCTCTTTGGACTATGCCCGTACTCTTCTGCCTGCGAAAGAACTTTTTCTTTTGATATCACGATATCCCCCAGCGTCAGTTCTCCGCTTTCCGGATCAAAACAATCTTCTTCCTCTTCCAGAAAATCAAATGTTCCGGGTTCCGGATAGTCGATCATCGGAAAAGACAGTACATCGGTCGCACGGTCAATGCCTCTGAATTCTCTGTTCATTTCATGAATCTGTTCATTTTCTGTCAGTAGCAGATTCACCTGTGCTTCGTACGGACAATTTACATAATCCAATGCTTCTTCTACTACTTTCTTTGCAAGTGTTTCGCATTCCAGAGGAAGCTTTATTTCGCCTTCTTCTTCAAAGTATAATGTCATGATTTTCGCCTCTTATCTTTTCCTTTGTATTTTGCGTCATTACCGCGACGATTTTGTCTGCTTTCGTAATCTTCGTATGCTTTTACGATTTTTTGTACCAGTGGATGACGTACAACGTCCTTGCTGGTAAGGTGACAGATACTGATATCTTCGATATCTTTTATAACTTTTGCCGCCACATCAAGACCGGACACCTGTCCGGACGGAAGGTCTTTTTGTGTTGCGTCACCAGTGATCACGACTTTTGAGCCGAAACCGATTCGGGTAAGAAACATCTTCATCTGTGCCGGTGTTGTGTTCTGTGCTTCATCCAGAATAATAAAGGCATTATCTAATGTACGGCCACGCATGTAAGCAAGCGGAGCAACCTCGATCAGACCTTTTTCCGAATTCTTTATAAAGCTTTCCGCACCCATGATCTGATACAGTGCATCATAGAGGGGACGCAAATAAGGATCGATCTTACTCTGAAGGTCGCCCGGAAGGAATCCAAGCTTCTCTCCTGCTTCGATTGCCGGACGTGTCAGTATGATACGTCCTACTTCATTGTTCTTGAATGCAGTGATCGCCATTGCCATCGCAAGGTAAGTCTTACCGGTACCGGCCGGTCCGAGTCCGAATACGATCATCTGTTTACGGATTGCATCGACGTATTTTTTCTGACCGAGTGTCTTCGGCTTGATCGGTTTTCCCTGTAAGGTATGGCAGATAATATCTTTATCGATCTCCAGTACGTTTTCTTCGCTGTCTTCCATAACCAGTGCCAGAGTGTAATCTACATTCTGTTCCTGGATCGTGTTGCCTCTCTTTGAAAGTTCTACAAGCTGATCCAGCACTTTTTTTGCTTTTTCTACTTTCAAAGCATCTCCCATGATCTTGACACTTTCACCTCTTGCGATCAGTGTTACATGAAGAGCGCGTTCTATTTTTTTTGCATATGCATCGAACTGTCCGAACACATTGGCTTCGTGTTCTGCAGGTATATCGATGACTGTCTCCATTAATCCCATGCATTAGTCTCCATTCTTTGTGTCGTCTTCCGCAATATAGTCCGGCGGAAGCGGTGTGGACGGAACCTGCTTTCCAACGGAGCATCTGACCTTCAGTGTTCCTTTTGCAGAGTACGTCTCAGACCCTGTGTATATTTTAACATCATTTCTTCAAATTTCTACCCCTTTTTTCTTCATTTCTTTACAGTAATTCTGAAAATCTCCGGATAATATCTTCCGGATTTGCGTTTTTGTATAATTCTTATGTCTTTTCCGGTAAGGAGTTACTGTAATTTCTTCGAAGGTAAGAGGGAATATATTCAACGGCCTGAACTGCCACTGGAAGATGTGCTTTTCAAAATAAGGATATGTGTTTTTTACAGAACCTATTCGGATCATATATCTTCCTGCCCGGACTGCATATTCTTTTTTCTGGATAAAATGATATCTTGATTTGTAATATTCTTTTTCGAAATAGTTTTTTGAGAGCGTCTTTTGATACGGAATACAGGTTTCGCCGGATATGTCAGCATCCGATCTGCAGGGTGAGTACCCTGTGATTTCTTTTGCATCATTGCAGATGGGAATCTGTCCTGATACCAGAAGATCACCTTTTTTTACCTGTACACCTTTTTTTACCTGTGCGATGCCGGTTCTGGTAGTAATACTTGTGATGGTGCAGTCAATGTCGGCAATGATATCTGTAGACTGGTCGTTTATCCGGGATATAATGCTGTTATCCGCAAGGCCGTCTTCGTTTTCTTTTATCTGAATGACCAGCCTGCAGCCATCTATGGAAGCAGATACCCATATGATCCCGTCATATGTGCGCCTTAGATCCCGGACAATCTTCTGACAGTCTACATTTGTCTTTTTCATACCATTTTTAATCTGTTCGGATGCCAGAAATTTCTTTAAAGTATCATCCGTATACGACAGGTTCCCGCGGATATCAATTCCCCAGATATAACGTGTCATAAAAAGGATAAGACAAATACAGAGAATAAATCCGGAAAACAGTATATGACGTTTCCGGTAGCGGTGAAAAAGAAAAGGAAGACCGCTGCGGCGGATGATACAAACCTTTGTGCCGGTCTTCCTTATAATTTCCTTCAGTCTGCGATACCCACTGACTGATAGATTCATTTCATATGCTCCACAGACACGTTTTAGATCCCATATATAGATGTTTTTATAACGGCAGGCGTTCAGAAAACGTTCGGGTGAATATCCTGACACACGTATCCGGACATAGCCTTTCAGATACCAGATGAACTGTTCAAACACAGCGGTCCCTCCTATGTTTGGTATTCGATCGTCCTGATGTGACCGTGAATCATCATCTCATCATTGGTGTAATAGATGATTTCCAGTTTCCTGCCGCCGATTTTAATCTGTCCGCATTTGGTCTGCAGCCGGATAATCTGATCTGTATATTCCGTTATTCCTCTGTAATTTTCCACACATAGTTCATCCGTACCGGTAATCGTAAGAATCGGGAGCCCCATTGCTACATCTTTTGGGACTCCCGACATTTCCGCCGCTTTTTCTTTCCATTCCTGACGATTCATATCCATACCACTTCTGTGATTTATATCACTTTATGCATTCCGGCACGGATATATACCTGCCCGGATTTAAGGAATCTCGTGGTATGCCTCAGCGTAAAAATATTCCTGTGCATTTACCGGTGTAAGATCATTACTCACACGGTGATAATTTCCATCTGCTTCCAGTTTTCTTGCTTTCTGATTATCAGAAAGCATAACGTCGAACATTTCCTGTAATTTTGTTTTCAGTTTGTCATTATATACCGGTGCAGCAACCTCTACACGCCGTACAGTATTTCTGGTCATGAAATCTGCAGATGCAATGTAATATTTCCTTCTTTCTTTGCTTCCGAAGATATAGATTCTGGAATGTTCCAGGAATCTTCCGACAATGCTGATGATACGGATGTTTTCTGTCTTTCCTTCCACTCCGGGGATCAGGCAGCAGATACCGCGGATGATCATATTGATCTTGACTCCGGCCTCAGAAGCCTCGATCAGTTTGTCGATGATCTTTTTATCCGTAAGGGAATTCAGTTTGAATCCTGCATAAGCTTCTTCTCCGTTTCTTGCATGTGCGATCTCTTCGTCCAGCATACCCAGCACTTTATTCTGCAGACACTTCGGTGCTACAAGAAGATGCCTAGTATGTTCAACAACTTCTCCCTTCGACAGTGCCTGAAATACATTGGAAGCTTCCAGCCCGATCTCTACATTGGATGTCATCAAAGAGAGATCCGTATATAATCGGGAAGTTTTTTCATTATAATTACCGGTACCAATCCGGGTGATATATTCTACCTGTCCTGCATTTTTTCTAGTGATCAGGCAGAGTTTTGAATGCACTTTATATCCGTCTAATCCATAGATTACCTGACATCCGGCATCTTCCAGACGTCTGGACCATTCAATATTATTTTCTTCATCAAAGCGGGCACGAAGTTCAACTAATACAACGACCTCTTTTCCATTTTCTGCGGCCTCTATCAATGCCTCTACAACTTTACTCTGCTTTGCAACACGGTATAAGGTCATTTTGATCGAGATAACATCCGGGTCTTCGGCAGCTTCTGTCAGCAAATGCAAAAACGGACGGATGGATTCATAAGGATAAGATAACAGTTTATCTTCTTCTTTGATCTGTGCTATAATGCTCTTTCCATCCTGAAACTGATCAGATTTCTGAGGTGTTCTTTTTGGAAAATATAATTCCGGATTTTTTCTCAGTAGATCCTGGATCTGGAATACGAACGAAAGATCCAATGGTGTTGAGGACATGAATACATGATTTTCATCCAGTTCCAGATACTCGCACAATACGGCAATTCCTTTTTTGTCCATATCTCTGGAAAGTTCCAGACGGATCGGAGCCAGTTTCTTACGCTGTTTGATCAGACCTGCCATGAATTCGCGGTAGTCCAGATCTTCATCGTATAAAGCATCCGCATCAATGTCAGCATTTCTTGTGATGCGCAGCAAAGATTTGGATTTGATCTTATACCCTTTGAATACAACCGGTGCAAAATGAAGGATCAGTTCTTCAGCTAGCATATATGTGCCAGGCATACCCGGTACTGCGATCAGACGTCCGAAAATATTGCTTGTACATGGAATGATTCCGAGACGGTCTTTTTTCCCTTTTGCACCGAGTACCGCTACCGCATAGATCTCTTTGTTTTTCAAAAATGGAAATGGCTGTCTCCTTCCGATAACAGTAGGCGAAATAAGCGGTGCGATCTCTGACTTAAAATAACCTTCCAGATAACGGGCACCGTCTTCATCCAGTTCATTAAAACGCAAAATACGGATTCCCTGCTCTGCCACACATGCCATCAGTTCTTCGTATACGGCTTCTTTTCTCTTGTTGATCAATTTAGTCTGCTTTAAAATTGCATCAATCTGTTCCTGCGATGTCATTCCTGTCTTGTTTTCGCAGATCTTCTTATCGAGAAGTGTCTGATCATATAAAGAGCCCACACGCACCATGAAGAATTCATCCAGATTGCTCTGATAAATCGATGCGAATGTCAGTCTTTCGCACAACGGAACTTCCGGGTTCTCTGCCTCCTCAAGAACACGTTCATTAAACTTTAACCAGGAAAGTTCCCGGTTCATATATATCTTACTCATAACTTTTTCACCTTTCTTTGTATTGCATTTTCAATGTTTCTAATGTATCATAGTATTTCCAAACGATTATTAGATTTACGTTAAATCTATGTAAAATCAGCCTGCATCATTGCATCAAGGTCAGATAGTATGGTTTTGAAATCCATATATTTTAAGGAGGTTTTTTCTATGCATACATCATTTCTTGTTTTGATCATATTGGCACTTGTTATTGTTGCATCGATCATCACATCCATTGTTACGTATCTTATCCTTGCGGGGAGAAACAAAAGAATCCGTCTTGCCGAGCAGTACCGGCAGATCGGGATTACCGATGGCTATCTGAGCATTCAGGAAGAGATAGAGAAAAATATCAAATCGGAACACATTAAGTTTACAACAGTTTCTCCTGTAAAAGCTCCGGATTTTGCGGATGAAGAACATACAGAACAGGAATCCGATCCAAAAGATATCTGGGTTGTTGTCCGGGGAAAAGATAGTAATACATCCGAAAAGATCTTTGAATACTGGCATTTTATATATCAGGATTCCAGATGGATCTGTAAAGAACGTAAGAAAAAAGCTGGCTAAAAATACCAGCTTTTTTTCTTATCTTTCTTCCTGTTCTTTTTTATAGACTTTCTGCTGTGAAAATCCTCTTCCTCGTACTTCATTTACATTTCCGATAATCATAAATGCATGTGGATCAGTCTCCTGTACCAGCTGGTTCAGCCGCATCAGTTCGCGGTTGGATACAACGGTAAGGATCATCGGCTGATCATTTTTCAGATATCCGGTCTGTGTGTAGACAAGTGTTGTTCCACGGTCAAGCTGCTCCTGGATCAGACGGTTCAGCTCTTCATATTTTTCTGTCATGATCTCTACTTTTGTACGTGTAGATCCCATCAGAAGCACCTTGTCTAAAATGACTGTGTAAATCAGTACCAACAAGATACCATATACAATCTCTTCTTTATTGGTGAAGAGCATCTGTGAGATTAAGATAACAAAATCAAATGCGTACAGCATCACAGATACCGGAAGACCAAACTTCTTGTTCAGAACCAGCGGCGGAATATCCATTCCTCCGGTAGAGGCTCCGCACCGGATCACGACGCCGATCCCCATCCCGATCATCAGACCACCGCATATAGTAGATAACATCTTATCGTCTGTTACATTCTGAAGTGCAGGCATTTGCTCCAGCACTCCCAGAATAACCGGATAATAAAAGGTACTGACCAATGTTGTAAGTGCAAATTTCATTCCAAGGACAGCCGCTCCGAGCAGGAACATCAGTGTATTGAATAGCAATACAAAACTATGGATTGGAAGTCCGAAATAATGATGGATCGCAATACCAAGCCCTGTTGTCCCGCCTGTGATCATATTATTTGGCAGAATAAACATGACGATTGCAAGTGCATAGATCGTATTCCCAAGTAAGATCATGCACAGATTTTTGAAATTTAAGTGTTTCATAGTTATATCATACCCTCTCCTGACATTTTCATCCATATTAGTATAAAGGATGATGGATTTTGATACAAGATTTTTCTTCTATTTCGGCAGTTTACTTATGATATGGCTCATGGCTGATAATACGGTAGCTTCTGTAAATCTGTTCCAGCAGAATTACCCGCATTAGCTGATGTGGAAATGTCATCTTTGAAAAACTCAGTGCATAGTCTGAACGTTTCAGCACTTCTTTTCCAAGTCCGATCGAACCACCAATGATAAATATAATGTGACTGGATCCCTGGATTCCTAGTGTATCGATCTTTTCTGCCAATTCTTCGGATGTCAACAGTTTTCCCTTGATTTCAAGTGTAATGACATAGGCATCATCTTTGACATATTTGAGAATCCGTTCACCTTCTTTATCACGGATGCCGTCTTCTACAGTCTCACTTGCGTTATCCGGTGTCTTTTCATCTGCTACTTCGATGATCTCTAGTTTGCAGTAACGGCTCAGACGTTTGCTGTATTCTGCAATCGCGTCTTTTAAGTATTTTTCTTTTATTTTTCCTACTGTGATTAATGTTATCTTCATTCTATTGTTCTTTCTATATACTATTCTGTTATCTGATACATATATAATTCATGCAATGCTCTTGTTGCACAGATATATTTTGCCTGGTTCTGCATCGGATTTTCAATATCCCGGAAGATTCCGAATACCTGATCGAATTCCAGTCCTTTCGCAAGATAAAAGGTTGTGACGGTAAGCCCTTTTTTGAATGCAGAACTGTTGCGGTCAATATAGTGCACTTCTTCGCCGCGGGCTTTTAACATCTGATACAATGTGAACGCTTCTGCTTCCGTCATGGTAATAATGGCAGCAGTCTCATACTTGTCTTCTCCAAGTTTTGCTTTTAAAAAGATCTCATCCAGCACAGCATCTTCATTTTGGAAATTCTCTTCAATGACTTCTTTTCCATGACGCTTTAAAAGTTCCACGTCTTTTACACCGGTTAGTTTTTCAGCGTATCTGGCAATCTCCATCGTATTTCTGTAACTTTTATTCATTACAATCTTATGGATCTTCTGATCGAACACCCCCGGAAGGAACTGTAATACATCTCGCATCTGTTCATCCAGTGTCTGGGCCTTATCGCCGAGGATTGTCATCCGGCATTTGAAGATCTGATTCAGGATCACATACTGCAGATAAGAATAATCCTGCATTTCATCAATGACCAGATGCTTGATGTGGTTATGCACAGCTTTTCCGGTCAGACGGTACTTCAGATATAACACCGGAAATACATCTTCGTATTCCAGCTTGCGCTTTTCGTATTCGACATCCGGAAGTGCCGGATAGCCGCATTCTTCCAGAAACCATCCGTAGATCTTATAGATATCTTTTGTCACATACATCTTGTCAAACTTATTCTGCACGATCAGAAGTTCCTCTTCGCTAAGGTCACGTCCAAGTAATGTCTCATATTCATCCACACAATAATCCCGGATCGCATCCATACGGCTAAGCAACGGGGCATTCTGGAACTTGAAATAAAACAGATTAATAAGCTCTTCTTCCGTCTTTTGAATTCCTTTATATTCAATCGTTCGAAAATCCATCAGTTCATCTTCCAGGCTTGCGAGAAATCCTTCCATCATTCCGACAAAGCCTTCCAACTGCTTCTCTTCAAAGCGTTCTGTCAGATACGGGTCCTGAAGCTTCATGGTTCTTTCCAGCTGGTCATAGCGATCTTCACAGTCCGGAACGATACCTTTCAATTCCCGGTATGCGAACAGATCAAAACTCATCTCCTGAATATTTTCCTCGCCCAGTTCCGGAAGAATATGAGAAATATAGTCCGAAAAAACACTGTTGGGAGAAAGGATCAGTATATTAGAGGATTTTAAATGTTCTCTGTCGTGATACAACAGGTATGCGATCCTGTGTAATGCAACGGAAGTCTTGCCGCTTCCGGCCGCCCCCTGAATTGCAAGGATCCGATCCTGTGTATTACGAATGATGGCATTTTGTTCTTTCTGGATCGTACGTACGATATTTTTCAGCTGCACATCACTGTTGGTTCCCAGTTCCTGTTTTAAAATATCGTCATCAATCTTGGTATCGCTTTCAAATGCATAGACCATTTTTCCATTTTTTACTTTATACTGCCATTTGGCGGCAATTTCACCTTCGATCAGTCCGGCTGGTGCCTCATAAGATCCAGGGCCTTTGTCATAATCGTAAAAAAGCCCGCTGACCGGTGCTCTCCAGTCATAGATCAAAGGCAGCATACCCGTACGTTCCGCAAAGTTACCGATGCCGATATAGAATATCTCCGGTTCGTCTTCGCCATCATAGATAAAATCCACACGTCCGAAAAACGGAGCTTCCAACATTTTACGAAGCCGGTGCTGCATCTTCAGTTTTTCCTGATTGTCATTGACCTGGTGTAAAAGAGCTTGCTGGTTGTCATAATTTTCATAGCCGTATTCATCCATCTCGGTGTAATTCTCCCAGTAGTATTCATTCATACTCTGGATGTCTTTCTGTCCGGCTTCGATGGATGCATCTACTTCGGCCAGGCGTGTGCGGATCTTCTCTGTTACTTTATTTAAAAATATCTTTCCGTCTGTTAAATCTAATTCTGTCATAATCTCCAACCTGTCTTTTTTTGTTTTATCCTTACATATCAGCAGGATTGATTTTCAGCTGTTTTCAGTATTAAATGTGTCTTACAATCATACCACATATATATGTTTTTATTCAAGTCCGGATGTACTGTCTGCAGGACCTGCTACTGGCAGCTTTTTGCGAACGCATGGCAAGCAAAAAGAGATATACACCAGAATCATTCTCATGTATATCTCTTATATAATTACGTGTTGTACATATTTATGAATGCTTATAATATCATCTTTTCACTGTGCACAAAGAATTAAGCATTCTTCTTAGACAGATATTCGTGGATACCTTTTGCACCTGCTTTACCTGCACCCATAGCAAGAATTACAGTTGCAGCACCTGTTACGGCATCGCCGCCTGCGAATACGGCAGCTTTTGAAGTCTGTCCGTTCTCTTCTTCTGCTACGATACATTTTCTCTTGTTCGTCTCAAGACCCTTTGTTGTAGAAGAAATCAATGGGTTTGGAGAGGTTCCAAGGGACATGATAACAGTGTCTAATTCAATCTCATATTCAGATCCAGGAATTTCGATCGGACGTCTTCTTCCGGAAGCATCCGGCTCACCAAGTTCCATCTTGATCACTTTCATACCTTTAACCCATCCGTTTTCATCGACAAGGATTTCTTTTGGATTGGTAAGGAGGTCGAACTGAACACCTTCTTCTTTTGCATGATGTACTTCTTCTACTCGTGCAGGAAGTTCTGCTTCGCTTCGACGGTATACGATATGTACTTCCGCACCAAGACGAAGTGCTGTTCTGGCAGCATCCATAGCTACGTTACCACCACCTACAACGGCAACTTTCTTACCTGCTGCGATCGGTGTATCGTAAGAATCATCAAATGCCTTCATCAGGTTACTTCTTGTCAGGTATTCATTTGCTGAGAATACTCCGTTGGCTGTCTCGCCAGGGATTCCCATGAACATCGGAAGACCTGCTCCGGAACCGATGAATACAGCTTCAAAATCTTCCTCTTCCATCAACTGGTCGATGGTTGTAGATTTACCGATAACAACGTTTGTCTCGAATTTAACACCAAGCTCTTTGACTTTTTCGATTTCTTTCTTAACAACTTTCTGCTTTGGAAGACGGAATTCAGGAATACCATATACCAGAACACCGCCAAGTTCATGCAGTGCTTCGAATACAGTTACTTCGTATCCGAGTTTTGCAAGGTCGCCGGCACAGGTAAGTCCTGACGGACCGGAACCGATGACTGCTACTTTATGTCCGTTTGTCTTTTCCGGTTTTTCCGGTTTGATATCATTTTCCAGTGCATAATCTGCGACAAATCTTTCCAGTTTACCGATAGATACTGCATCACCTTTGATACCACGAACACACTTGCTCTCGCACTGTGACTCTTGTGGACATACACGTCCGCAGATAGCAGGAAGTGCAGAAGATTGACCGATCACTTTGTAAGCCTCTTCGATATTGCCTTCTTTGATCTCTGCGATAAATGCAGGAATATTAATGGATACAGGACATCCCTGGATACATCTTGCATTCTTACAGTTCAGACATCTGGTTGCTTCTTCCATTGCTTCTTCTTTATTATATCCGTAACATACTTCTTCAAAATTCGTAGCACGAACCTTTGGCTCCTGTTCTCTTACAGGAACTTTCTTTAATACATCTGCCATTACTCGTCACCTCCGCACTGACCACATCCGCCATGATGTGTGTCACCTTCCTGTAATTTCAGCATTGCACGGCCTTCCTGGGTCTTGTACATCTGCTGTCTCTTCATAGCCTCATCGAAGTTGACAAGGTGTCCGTCAAATTCTGGACCATCTACGCATGCGAACTTGATCTCATCTCCTACATGCAGACGACAGGCTCCGCACATACCCGTTCCATCTACCATGATCGGATTCATACTTACAACAGTAGGGATTTCCAGTTTCTTTGTAAGGAGACATACGAATTTCATCATGATCATTGGTCCGATTGCGATACATACGTCATATTTGTTTCCTTTTTCCACCAGTTCTTCTACCATTGTTGTTACCATTCCGGCATGACCGTAAGAACCATCATCTGTACATGGATAATAATTTCCAGATACTGCTTCCATCTCTTTTTCCAGGATCAGCATGTCCTTTGTCTTGGAACCGATGATAACATCAGCATCAACACCGTGTTCATGGAGCCATTTCACCTGTGGATATACAGGTGCTGCTCCGACACCGCCTCCGACAAACAGGATCTTTTTCTTCTTCAGTTCTTCGATATCTTCCTCTACGAGTTCTGAAGCATTTCCCAACGGACCTGTGAAATCGCGGAAATAATCTCCTGCTTTTAATTCTTTCATCTTGGTTGTGGATGCTCCGACCGGCTGGAATACGATTGTGATCGTTCCGGCTTCTCTGTCATAATCACAGATTGTGAGAGGGATTCTTTCCCCTTTTTCATCCATCTTTACAATGACAAACTGTCCCGGTTCACAATGTCTTGCTACACGAGGAGCTTCTACATCCATCAGAAAGATGTTAGCAGTTAATTGTTCTGCTTTTAAAATTTTGTACATCTTATTTCCTCCTAATTCCCAATATTACTATTATCATAATACGGCTTGTTCTATTTCGCAAGTAAAACCATATTTTTCAAAAAATGTCGATAAAATTGTTCAAGATTCGCTCTGTTGTATATGGAATAGATTTTAATTTTTATACCAAAGTACGCAAAATGGCTGCCACATAAACCTATGTGACAGCCGCCGTTATCTGATTTTTGTTATTTAAAAATCAACTTCTGTTCCATAATATGTACATGTAAATAATTTAGCCATGGTTGCAGGATCAATTGCTCTTGGGTTAGATCCTGTACAGGCATCACCAACTGCAAGTTCTGCAATCTTATCCAGTTTTTCTTTAAACTCATCTTCGTTAATGCCGAACTCTTTCAGAGTCTTAGGAATATTCATCTTCGCATTGAACTCGTCAATCTTTGCACATAAGCTGTTGATCAGAGCTTTTTCAGATGTTCCAGGAAGTCCCATTCTGCGTGCAATCTCTGCATAACGAGATGCAGCTACTTTATCTTTTGCATTGTATTTGATTACATATGGCAGATAGATCGCATTGGCACATCCGTGAGGAATATGTCCGGTTGAGAATGCTGCACCTGTCTTATGAGCCATAGAATGTACGATTCCAAGTAATGCATTCGAGAATGCCATTCCTGCAAGACATTGTGCATAGTGCATCTGCTCTCTTGCTTCCATGTTAAGGTTATAAGATGCTGGCAGATAATCCAGAACCATCTCGATTGCCTGTAATGCAAGTGGATCTGTAAATGGGCAGTTCAGTGTTGATACATAAGCCTCGATTGCATGTGTCAGTGCATCCATTCCTGTATAAGCAACCTGTTTCTGAGGAAGTCCTGCTACCAGTTCCGGATCAACGATTGCAACATCTGGTGTGATATTAAAGTCTGCCAGAGGATATTTGATTCCTGTATTGTAATCTGTGATTACGGAGAATGCTGTTACTTCTGTTGCAGTTCCTGATGTAGATGGGATAGCTGCAAATTTCGCTTTCTGACGAAGTTCAGGGAAACTGAATGGTGTGATAATATTCTCGAATGTCTCATCCGGATACTCATAGAATACCCACATAGCTTTAGCCGCATCGATTGGAGATCCGCCGCCCATTGCTACGATCCAATCAGGCTCGAACTCCTGCATTACTTTTGCACCTTTCATAACAGTCTCTACAGACGGGTCTGGTTCTACACCTTCGATCAGTTTGACTTCCATTCCGCCTTCTTTCAGGTAGTTCACTGCTTTGTCCAGGAATCCTTGACGCTTCATAGATCCGCCGCCGACTACGAGGACAGCTTTTTTACCTTTCAGATTCTTTAATTCGGATAAACATCCTTTTCCGTGATAAACATCTCTTGGTAGTGTAAATCTTGCCATTTCAAACACGCTCCTTTTAAAATATTGTGTTAATCTTTTAACACAATTGTACTACTCGCAAATTTCTTTTTCAAGTCTTTGGGGCGATAAAATTGTAATTTTTTTTAATATTATATTGTATTTCTTCTATCTGTTTGTTACTTCTATATAACAAATGTATATTTAGAAGAATTTTTTTCGATTTATAGCTTTTTGATGTTTGTTAAAATATCTCTTATCTTAACTACTTTTAGTTGTATTTTTGTTGCTTTTCTGTTGTAACAAAATATCTTAGTTTTAAAAATTTTAAAATCTGCAAAAATTCTTTTCTGTTTCAAAAGATTTCGCTTATTTAATAACGATTAAAAATCATTGATAAGCATTAAGTATTACATATTTTTGCTAAAAGCTCTGTTAAAAATGTAACACTAAAATTAAATTAATAAATAAAAATTCGAATTGTCAGAATAGTTTAAAATAAATATTCCTGAATGAACGAAATATCATATACAGGTATGGTTCTTTCTGTTGAATCCAGTTTTAATGACTCAATAAATGAGTTCATTACTTCACTTGTATCATAGATGATGACTTCTGGTTTATGAATGACATAAACTTCATTTGTAAATTCTTCTGAATAATGACCTAATATCTCCGATACTACTTTCATGTTCATATTGTTTTGATCTAACAGTGTTGCATAAGTGTGCCGTAAATCGTGCCATACATGTTTTGTACAATCAATATTACATTTCTTCATCAGTTTCTTAAAATAATAATACGGTCTTGCGATTGCCTTCCCATGATCCCTAAACAAAACAAAATCTAAGTTTTCATCAAATTCCGGATCATTTTTCAGTGTTTCTTCATATCGTGCTCTTGCCAGATACAGCTCATCCATAATAAAATCAGGAAGCGGGACGTATCTTTTACTGTTAAGAGTTTTTAATGTCCTCTTTTGAGAAAGTAACGTATTGTCATCGAACCCCTCATTATCATATCCTCTTCCCAACTGACAGTCGATTAAGAGTTGTTTTTTTTGAAAGTCGATTTTTGAAAAACAGATCGCTCTCGTTTCACTTACACGTGCTCCTGTTGAAGCAGACAGCAGTAAAAATAAATAGAATGTATAATCCATTTTTCTTGCGGTCAATAATAAATTCATAAGTTCGTTCAGCGTAAATGCGTTTTTCTTAGTAGGTGGTTTAGTAATCTTCTTTTCTTTTTTGCAAATTTCTATTGCCAGTGGTGCCGGATTTGATATAATAATCTGCTGATTCTTTGCATATTGAAAAGAATTTTGAATCATTTGCATCATAGCTTTGTATGCGCTAAAAGTTTCGCACTTGTTGATGAAATTTTTTAAATCTGTTGTGGTTATAGAATCCATATAGGTGTCTGGTCTAAAATATTCACAAAACCTTTTAACCGGTGTTGCATAGTATTTAAACGTATTATAAGCATATTTACATCCATCTATAATGTAGTAATATAACCAGTAATTGTAAAATTCCTTTAAAGTAAATCGGTATGGCATATATTGATTTTGGGTAAGTTTTACAATTAGATTGTCACGATATTTCATAGCTTCCTTCGCAGAAGCAAACCCACCCTTTTGACGGTTCAATGTAGAACCATCACCCAAAATCAGAGTAAAACGGATACAGTATTTTCCATGTTGAAAAGTCGGGTTTTGCGGAAAATTCCAGTTAATAATATTTAACTGGTCAAATCGTGAATCATAAGGTGGACGAATAAATTGTTTTTGATTCTTATTCATAGCTTCACCCTGCCTTTCTTGCAAGATGAGTAATCCATTACCTCTGTTGTCATTTTTTTTACTGGATATTTTTTATCTTTTTCATAACAATATGGGCATCTAAAATTGCAATTCATTGTCGGAATTAGAGTCATTGTTAATGCTTTATTCGCACCAAATCTTCCTCTATAATGCATAGATTTAATAACATTAAACTCATCAAAATTCTTAGGAATTATAAAACCGCCTTCCATTAATTGATTAATTATTGCGTTTGGAAGTTCTGCTAACTCTTTCATCGAATCTAATTTTTTAAAATCACATTTATCAAAATTATCTCTATACTCCTCATCAACACTAGCATACCCACCCGTCAATGCGTTATATAGAAATAATTTGCCCGATAATTCTACTTTTTGATTGTACCTTGAAAATTTTAACTCTTGTAATCCACTTTCCATTTGCTTTTCCTCCTATTTTTTTGTATATACCAACAACTCCAAACTCTCTGTATGGTATATACAATTTTTGTAAGTATAATAATATAACATAATCCTACTGTTTTTTTTCACATGTAAAAAAACAGTAGAATTATGTTATATTTTCTCTCTTGATAAAAAAATCCCCCATGAATCTATATGCTCATTACATATAATAATTTGATTCACTCTATATTTTCGATAAATTCTAAAGCTTTATTTATAAACTAGAATATTTAGTCCTATAAAACCAATATCTTATTCATGCTCAAAAAAGAATGGCGTAGCAATTAAACTACTACGCCATAAAACTCTAACTCCCTTAAATTTCTTCACCCATCACAAGCTTTTTTAATTTATATTGATCCGCAAACAATTCGCACCACTCAATAAATGAAATATCATTCTTCGAGTCTAATATATCAAGCCATTATACATATTTCATATATAATTTTATATTAACATAAAATTATTATATCTTATCTTTTGCTTATTTTATAAATTTTTCATCCTCTTTAATATCTCTTGATAAAACATCTCCTTATTATCAGCTCTTTTCAAATTTTCAATTACTTGTCCATCTTTTAAAAAGATAATCCTTTTACAAAAACTAGCAATCATAGGATCGTGAGTTACCAAAAGAATTGTTTTTCCCATTTCTCCATTTATGCTTTCCAAAGTACGCATTACAACTTCTGAAGAATTTGAATCCAAATTTCCAGTAGGTTCGTCTGCTAAAATAATTTGAGGATTATTAATTAATGCTCTGCAAATGGCAACCCTTTGTTTTTCTCCACCAGATAACTCATATGGTTTTTTATTTAGCAATTTATTAATATTAAATTTTTTTGTTAGATTTTCACAAATTTTCTTGCTTTCCTCTATTTCTGCTTCATCTAATATTCGTGGAAGCAAAATATTATCTTTTATCGATAAACTGTCCATAAGACAAAAGTCCTGAAAAATAAAAGAAAGTTCTGTTCGTCTGATTTTTGCCAGTTCTGTTCCATATATTTCTTTTGTATCTTTTCCTTTATAAAACACCGTTCCTTTTTCAGGTTTATCAAGCATCCCTAGAACTTTTAATAATGTTGTTTTTCCACATCCTGAACGTCCCATAATACCAACAAATTCTTTGGGTTCTATCTGAAAAGAAATATTTTCTAATACAGGACAACTCACTTTTTCCCCCTTACTCGATATATAATTATAACCTTTTTCCAAATGATCTACTGCTAAAATGTTTTGATATTCTACCGGCTTCATCTTTACTCCTCTCTTTCAATTCTTATAATATTTCTAATTCCAAAACAAATACTAATAAAAAGAAAAAGAAATATAATTCCAGTTATCGTCCCCATTAATTTCACCGCATATTGCTTGATCCATTCTAGCGATAATTTCTTTAAATATACCTCTGTCCCCATAAAAATAGTTGAAATTACTACTCCAAATATAATTGGAATTCCTCCTGTCCAAAAACTTTCTTTCATAATACTTTTTCTTATATTCCTATGCGTCATGCCTCCTTGAGAATAAAATATATATTTCCCTTTCTGTTCTGGGAAATCACATTCCATCTTAATGCTTAAAACAAAAAAGGAACATATTAAAAGAACGAATATATTAATAATTGCCGCCGATACATTAATAATTTTTGTTTTACTTATTTGTAACAATAAATTTTTTTTCTCGTAAACGATTCCGCTCCCATTTGTATAAGCACATATTTCTTCAATAACCTTCTCATAATTTTTCGGTATCTGCACCATAACTATAAGGTTGGGACCCTCAACCCTATTACATACCTTTTGATAATATGAATCTGAGAACACAATAATATGTTCCGAAATTTTATTTCCAAACACACCTGTAAGAATTTTTTCTTCTTCTCCTACAATATTAAAAGATGTATCAAATTTGTTACTTGGCATAGGGACTCCAGCTACATACTGCCATAGATCATCCTTTGCTTCCCCCATATAAATTCTTGGTTTCTTTGTACCAAAATCAATTCCCAAATAATTTCTTTCTGATCTTTCTCTCTGATAAACAACATATATTTCATTGTCTTTCAAATCTAATGATTCTTTTGTCCATTTTTCATATGCTGAAGCAGAAATTCCCATATGCTCCCCTTGATCAGTTGTTGTCACTCTAATACAAGGTTGTTTTTTTACTTTTATCTCATACTTTTGTTTCAGTTCGTCTATAAATGCTATATCTTTGTCACTTGCCATCCATACTACATCATAAGGATAATTCTGTGGTTCATTAACCGGAATATTATCGAATATAACTATAGAAAACCCATATAATGTAACTATAATAAATTCAGTAATTATAAAAGACATATTAATATTATAAAAAAATCTATGATACCAATTATCTAACCATGTAATTTTTTTATAATATTTATTTTCCTTTTTTCTTAGATAGCACAAATAATATGCCCCTATACACTGTACTCCACCTCCTTTGCCTCTTCCTCATGGTATTCCAAATACTCCTCAGGCGTGGTCTGTTGGTCTGCCCGCTCGCCGGTTCGGCTGTCTATGTCATATCCAATCTGGTAGTTTACGGTATAAGTGTCTCCCAGCTCAGGGTAGTTGTCCAAATTTACTATATTGCCGTAATCGTCTGTGGATACAGCTACAGCGATTGCGTGGCTATCCGGGTCAGATAGTGGCTCCAGGGAGCCTTTTACTACAGTAAGCTTATCAAAAAGTCCATCGTCAAAGCCCTCTATACTGACGTCGACAAGTATGCTGTCACCTTTCTGCTCGTAGTGGGAGATTTCCTCCTGCAGCTCTTTGCCGCTTAGATAGTTTTCTGCCAGTTTACTATACTGGTCTGTCTCCATCCACATCATAGGGGATATGTCTGCCAGGTCATAGCCGCTTCCAGAGACAGTCTCATCTGTGTTTTCCTTTATCTCATCAATGGTATCTGCTCCTATATATTCATCTGCCGTATTATAGCGGAAATAATCTGTACTGCTCACGATAAAGTCTGCACAGGTTGACCTGTCCACATATTTATCCATGTCAAAGCCGTTGACAAGTGAAAAAAGCACATTTAAAAGAGTTACGGAAAGTGTCAGCGAGACTACAACCAGGATAGTTTTCTTCTTATTTCTGCCAAGATTGGCAAAAGCCATCTGATATACCTTAGCCCCACGGCTGTGGCGCTTTTTCTTTTTGCCGGTCATACCTTCTGTATATTTTGCTGCCTCAACAGGCGATACCTTTGCAGCCATTTTGCCGGGCTTCCTGCAGGACAAAAAGACAGTGATAATGGCAAATACAGCAGAACCGATAAAAATAAGCGGCGAGCTGCTGATAGCAGCCTTTGTGCCTATAATACTTGTGGTTTCTAATGCAATAGGAGTTAAAACCGCACCAATGCCATAGCCCAGAAGCAATCCTACAGGAATACCGATAATACACAAAAACAGAGCTTCCTGTGTAATTATGTGCCTTAATTGTCTTGGGGTGGTACCGATTGTCTTTAGCAGGCCATAAAACCTGATGTCCCCAGTCACTGAAATCTGGAATATATTGTATATAATCAGATAGCCTGTAAATATAATAAGCAGGAAAAAAGCAAGGATTGCAGCTACCAGTGAGAAATCTATGTCAGAGCTTACAGATGAGGCAGTAAGTCCCCAGTTCACACCGATTCTGGCGCTGTTCTCCTGGTCTCTTGTATTCCAGTCATAGCCTAAGTCTGTATCTATTTTTTCCATCTGCTCCCTGATATTAAGCTTGGAAGGAAGCATGACATTTAAGTCTATGTCAAGAGCTTCATCACCAGCGGCTATACACTTTTCGTTGATTTTATCTACATAGGCTTTTGATACGTTGATATAGTGAACAGGCATCAAATCGTCATACTCCCAATAGCCGACGAGGATAAAGCTGTCGGTCTGTGGTATCCCGGTGTCTGTTCCATTACCAGCCTGATAAGTAATCGTCACATTTGTTCCCAGCTTCGGTTCTACGCCAAGGAGTCTTAAGGCTGTAGTGTCCATGGCTATTTCATTTTCTTTTTGAGGCTCCTTTCCCGTGGTTGGGGTGGCATAGCTCCACTTGGTACAGTTTTTATCCATGTAGCTTACTTCCGCCGCTACCTTGCCGAATACGTCAGAGGAGCTGAAGCCGCACACGATACGCTCACCAGATGCCTTGATTCCCTTGTGGGCGGCTATTTTATCAGCCTGTTCTCTTGATAAATCCTTAAAGCTGCCATCGCTATAGCCACCTGCCTGTCTGAAATTGTAGGTCTCATAGCTTGAGTTTACAGACAGCATAATGGTAAATAATGATGTAAACATCAAAGTTGTGAGTGCTATAGCACAAATTGCAATAATATTTCTTTTTCTGGATGCCCACAGAGACTTGAAGCTAAGTCTGCGGATACATTTTCTGTTCTTTACTCTCATACTGCTCTCTCCTGAATATGTCCATCCTCAATTCTTATTATGCGATCCGCAAGCTGGGCGATTTCCTCGTTGTGGGTAATCATCACAATCGTCTGCGAGAACTTCTGGCTTGTCACCTTCAGAAGACCCAATACGTCCTGACTTGTACGTCCGTCTAAGTTTCCGGTGGGTTCATCCGCAAGAATTATGGCAGGCTCTGCCGCCAATGCTCTGGCTATGGCAACTCTCTGCTGTTGTCCTCCTGAGAGCTGATTTGGAAGAGCGTCAAGTCTCTGGTCGAGCCCCAGTGTCTCTGTTATTTTTTTTACAAATTCCTTATCGACTTTACCGCCATCCAGTTCGATTGGAAGCACGATGTTTTCGTATACATTTAGTACAGGCACCAGATTATATGCCTGAAATACAAAGCCGATTTTTCTTCGTCTGAAAATGGTAAGTTCCTCATCCTTCAGGGAAAAGATATCTTTGCCATCCACGAATACTTTGCCGGAGCTTGGTCTGTCCAGACCACCCAGCATATGTAAGAGGGTGGATTTGCCACTGCCGCTTGTGCCCACAATAGCCACAAACTCTCCTTTTTCTACATTGAGACTCACGCCATCTAAGGCATGTACACAGGCCTCACCTGTTCCATAGGTTTTCTTCAAATCACATGCTTGTAAAATGTCCATATATCCTCCTTAAAAACGAGATAAAATACGCTTTGCGAATTTGACTCGTTGCCCGCGTAAACTAAAAAAACTGTATGCAGCATTTTTCGCTACATACAGATTATTACACAATATTCTTTCCAGATTCTTTCCGGAACTAATTAAATTATTACAGTTTTGAAAGATTTAAGCCGATTTTGGCAGAAACACAGAAAAAGTACTGCCCTGTCCATATACGGAGGACACCTTTATGTAGCCGCCCTCTTCACTTAGAATCTGCCTGCTTAAATACAGTCCTATGCCCACACCTTCCATATTTTTGGTATCTTCTGAGCGGTAAAATCTTGAAAAGATCTTAGGAAGCTCCTCCTCTTTTATGCCGATTCCGCTGTCTTTTATATCAATTCTTACAAACATTTCATATGCAGTAACAGATAGGCTTATAGTGCCCTCGTTTGTGTATTTTAAAGCATTATCGAGGATATTGCAGATGGCTTCCAAAGTCCACTTGCTGTCAAAATAAGCTTTTTCATCAGTATCATGAAGTATAAGCTCAAGCCCTTTAGCCCTGGCTTTGAACTCTGTCTCTTTTACAGCCAGTGTCAGCATGGACTTAAGAGCTTCTTCCTGTGGGGAGAGCTGCAATATGCCGTTTTCAAGCCTTGACAGCTTCACCAGAGAGGCGATTAAAAACTGCAATTTTTCCGACTGGGCATGAAGCTGGACAATATTTTCACGCATCTGGACTGATAAATTGTCAGTATCATCCTCAAGCAATAGCTCGCTGTATAAGAGCAGATTGGCTATGGGAGTCTTGGTCTGGTGGGAAATATCCGCAATTAACGACTTAATCTTGTCCTTTTCCAGCTCCACATTTCTGGCAGAGACCACAGAAGCACTCAGATAATGGGCGAACCTGGACTCAAGCGAGGACAAGCGTGTCTCGTCAAAGCTTTTTTCAGAAAAATTCCCTTTGGCTGCCTCATTTAACATATTTTCTATTCTATCAATGGTTTTCTTCGTGCGCAGATGGTTGATGAAAATTACAAGTGCTATAATTACAAGGCATATGCCCACGATACAGATGGCTGTATTATAGTTATTCATTCAAATCTATATCCTATTCCATATACTGTTTTAATGCTGTCCGGTGTGCCAAGCTTGTCCCTGAGCCTCTTGACAGACACAGAGAGGGCATTGGCATCCACAAATTCCGCGCTGTCATTCCAGACTCTGTCCAGAAGAAAATCTCTGCGGAGGTTTATGCCCTCATTTTGAACCAGAAGCCTTAAAAGACGCTGCTCAGTCTTACTAAGCTCGATTTCCTGTCCATCTACTAAAAATATCATTCTCTCAAAATCAAATTCATAGCAGCCCTTCTTATATACACTGGCAGAGGTATGTGCCTGTAAGCTTTCCGCCTTTCTAAGCTGGGTATTTACCCTTGCCCTTAATACTGACAGTGAAAAAGGCTTTGTGATGTAGTCATCTGCGCCAAGCTCCAGCCCCTTTACTATATCCATGTCGGTATCGTTTGCGGTCAGGAGAATAACCGGTATAGTTGGATAGTTTCTCTTTAGTTCCTGTAAAAAATCAAGCCCGCTTCCATCCGGCAGATTTATGTCAAGTAATATGAGAGACGGACAGCCGCACAGGAGCTGGTCTCTTGCAGCTTTTATAGTCTCACAGGAGACTATCTTTCTGTTCTCTGTCTTTAATGCCTTGCACAAACCCTGATTTAAGGCTATATCGTCCTCTAGGATTAGTATTTGCTCCATCTGTATTTCCTCATAGTCAATCAATATTTTAGACTATTATAGCACAGGAGAATTTTATCTGCAGTAAAACTTGCTGAAATTACTAATCTTTCAAGTATTCCTTGCTTGATGCCATATTTCCACCTCAAACTCTGATTTAGTGTTCAAATCATATCACATTCCCAAACATATCTCAATTCCAATTGTCTCTGTCCATCTATTGCATTGCCTTTCGGCTTGCTTCTGTAACCAGCATCCGGTTAATCTTCTCCTGCATGGTTTCCTTTGCATCTTCATTAAAATGATAACGGACAACATAGACTGTCTGCCCGATTTTCTTTGTAAATGTGTTCCCCTCTGTTTTTGTATTCATCATTTTTTCCATAATCATTTTTCCTTTCCTTTTGGATCCCCAGCAGAGAGTCATTCCATTGGTCTCTGTCAGGACATTATTCTTTAAATTAGGCCCCAAATGGGCACTTCCAGTTTCGCAGGCTACCTATATATAGCCTTTTCATTTTTGCTTGCAAAAAGCCTTATGATCACAGCACTTTTTTAACGTAAAAAGCGTTTTATATATGATGCAGCCAACGACAAGAAGCATGACTCCCACGGAATTTTGTGATGAACTGCTCTGCTCTATTGGCGGCAGAAAAACTCCAGGTGGACGTCGTCTGTTAAAAGGTGCTGGGATTTATTATCAGCTAACGGGACTTATTGGAACGGCGCTTCTTTCTTTGGTTTTCTTAATTTCTCTATTTTTGACGATTGTGATTCCTTCGGAACTGGGATTGGAAGGGGTAATTCTTCTATTTGTTGCAATAATCGGTCTGATATTTTTTGGGGCATTTTTATTATTTGGAAATATCGCCGAACGCAATTGTGGCGCAACCGAAAAATCTGCACAGCTCGTGAATAATGGGAAGATTTTGTTGGTAACTGCAGTTATCTTCGATATCGTAGTTACTCTTTATATGATTTTTAATGCTGGAGCGTCTGTAGGACATTTTAATTATAAGCTTCCGCTTCTTATGCAGGTTATTATCTTTTTCTCCTGTTATATGCCGGCAATTCTGTATATTATCGGTGCGAAGAGGAATCTGCCACGAGAGTACGTTTTAAATGAGCTATAGTAATACCTAATTATATGTAGAAAAGTCAGGAAGATTAAATATAATCAACCTGACTTTTTTATCAAAGATTATGATCAGTTTCTCTCTTTTCCTGCTGGGCAAAACCTCTCGAATTGCTTTCATGCAATTTGGTCAAAAAGAAAGACCCTGTACAAACAGATTCTCCCTGCATTTTCTTTTGAAAATATGTGTATTCTCTAGCCAAATTGTGGTAAATGCTAAACCCTTATAAAGTTCGTAAGGCACTGACCTCTGGCACAACAAACCTTACTTCTTCGCTTGACAGACACTCAAGTTGTCTGTTGTTATTATTACAATAAATTTCATACAAATTTATGTCAATTGCTCTTTAATATAATACATCATTTTCTTATATTACAATTTGCTTAGATAATTCTCTAATTGATGAAAAATACCAACTATATTTACAATATCTTTTCTTACATCAAATATCACGATATAATTCATTTGTGGAATAACCGCCTCATAATATCCTTTTTTTGCCAAATACATATCCCGACTTTTCGGAAATTGGTATGGATTCTCCACCAATCGGTCATAAATACTTTCTACACTATCTAACAAATGTTTTGCAGCTTCTTTGCTTTTCAGGCGGTAAATCAAATGATACACAAGATTATCAAGTAATTCGTCTGCATGATCTGTAACATTTAATTTATAAACCATACTTTGCCCTCATTTCACCCAGTGCCTTTCTTGCATCTTTTACCTGCCCTGTTTCGATCTGCCTTTCAGATATTTCAATATCGCGATACATTGCAAGCTGTTTCATTGTCGATTCATAATTCTCCATACTCATGATAACCATATCTCCATATCCATTTTTTGTAATATAGATAGGTTCCTCTGTCCTATGACACATCTCAGAAATTTCAGAAGTATTTTTCAATTCTTTTATAGGAATTATTTGTGGCATAACCAGCACCTCCTTTTATGGTTTAATTATACCATAATTATGTCCTTTTTCAATCTTAATATACTATTATATGATAATAATCCAATTCCCCCAATTTTTCGGTTCAATAACAGATTATTTTTCTTGTAAATCTATTTTCTGGTGTAAAAGACTTCTGATCTTATTTCTTAATTGTGTCTATTGTGTATTTCCTTTTTTGGTTCATACAGTTCATATACTTATAGTTAAATACTAAAAAAGACACAAGATTTTACTCTCATGTCATTTTATTGAATTTGATTTTAACTGTTGTTTCAAATATTTTTTGAAGACATCTACAACACTTTTGCAACAAAAATCCAGATTTGCAACCTTATTGATCTTTATTATTCTTTATCAATCCTTCCCAAAAATGTGATTAAATAAGGCTTTTTAATATTCTTTAATAATCTTTAATAGCTAAAAAAAGAAGCCTGAAACATCACGTGGCAGTGTAAATCTTGCCATATCAAACACGCTCCTTTTATTATGTATTGATGCATTGTATAACTTGATAATATTTTTTATCAAGAAAGCATCGTTAATCTTTTAACACAATTGTACTACTAAGGAATTTATTTTTCAAGTGGTTGAAATGTTAAATTTGTGTTTTTTTCTACTTCCCCAGTTGAAATTCATTTATTTGTATGTATTTTTTACAAAAATTCAAAATATGCAGAGCCGATCACAGTATTAATTTTTCTTTTATGCATTTGAAGCTTGTTAAAAACATTATACAATTCGACTTATACTTCTCTTGCATACTTTGACGTCTACAGAACCTAAAATCGGAAGCATCTTTTGAACGCATAACGATAAAAACGATCAGACATATCTTCCGGAATATATCTGACCGCTTTTATTATTTTGCAAGTTCTTTTATTATATTTTCTACTTCAGAAATATCAATTTCCAGCATTTCTGCAATTTGTTCGATTGAGAATTTATTAGACAACTTTCTCATAAGTTCTTGCTTCTCTTCTAATTTTCCTTCTAATATTCCTTCTGCAATACCTTCCTGTTTTATAAGTATCTTTTCTTCCCACGACTGCATATATTTCACCTCTGTCTTTTCACTTGCTTTGATCTGACAAATCCGTCTATGCATCTTTTGAATTCGTTCACTTTTACATACTTCTGACACTTCATCCGTACTATGTTCCATATACTTCAAAAGTTCTATCAATTCTGGTGACACCAGCTCAAAACTTCATTCAATAAATTGAAATCAACAACTCCCGGTGGCAACAATTTACTGTCGATGATTCCCTGATACAGCCGACTCCTTTTCGGAAGATTATATGTATTCTCTTTTTGGGCCTCCACTTCATATATCACATCATCTTCATCTACGGCATAGACATCTAATCGAATCTGTCGGTTGTGTATCTTGATATGTCCCCAGTCTACTTGACCGGGGACATATCGATCTTAATTCAATACATAATTTCTGGTCGTAATTCCGCTCACTCTTCCCTTGGCATTGACCAATACTGCCTTAAAGATGGTCTCTCCTTCCGGCATCTCTACCGGTCCGGTGTACTTCGTAGAAGAAGTCGTCGGTTCTGATTTATCTGTCGTATAATACGCCGTATATCCATCCGGTACTTTAATCTCAATCTCCTGAGCAGTGCTGTACTGTCCGGTTGACGGGGACACTGCCGGTGCATCTTCGATCGGAAGTTCAACGGTATATGATTTTTTCACCGGAAGGCTTGGAATGCCCGCCTTATTTACTGCTATTGCATAGATCGTTGTGTCTCCCTCTTCAATCTGAATCGGACTATTGTACTTATGGCTGCCTGTGGTTGGCTTCTTCTTATTCTTCGTATAATATATCTTATTTCCCGATTCTGCCGTCAGTTTTAACTGCTGAACATCATCATAATCCTCACCGTCATCCAGACTGAATTTCGGAGTCTTCACTACATATTCCGGTAATTCATCTGTGATCGTCGAAGTCGCATTATCCAGAAGCTCCGGAATCTTCTCTTTCTGATCAGAACGGATATAGAATTTGATGCACGCACGATGTAATTCGATATTATCTTCCTGTTTTTTCAGTGCATCCGAGAACAGACGCTCTGCTTTTTCTGTATTATCCTGTGCCTGATAAACTTTTGAAAGGCCTGTGTATGCTTCCGGTCTGGTGTCATCTTTTGCCATGGCATTTCTGAAGCAGTCTTCTGCCTCTGTATAATCATTTCTTTCGAGTGCTTTATTTCCCTTGTTGACCGCACCAATATATGATGTCATATAAGCAAATATTCCAACAATTCCTATGATAAGTAACAGGGACAATGCGAGAAGCAGTGCACGTTTTTTCTTTTTTTTGCGAAGTGCTTTTTGTCTTGCACGCTCACGGTTACGGCGTCTGCGTTCATCCTCATTCATCTGTCTGCTTCTGTTTCTTGTATTATTTCTTGCCACACCTGTACTGCGTCTTTCATTTCCTCTACGACTGCCGGTTGTAGATCTTCCAGCTGCATCTCTGTTACGTGAAGGCCGGGAATAATACATCTCATCCTCATAGCCATCACTGTCTATTGCACCTTTTATCTGTGCTGTAAGCATATCATCTAATGGGTTGTAGTCCGGAACAATGCGGACCTCTTTTCCACAATGTCTGCAATACAATTCCCCTTCAGGTATTCTCTGACCACAATACCTACATCTCATCTTATGCCATCCTCCTACTGTGAATTCTATCTCTTATCCATTCTTCTCATTCAAATATTGTTCAAATTCTTCCGAAGACATCAGAACTTTTCGAGGTTTTGTTCCTTCCTCCGGTCCTACGGCGCCTGCCTCACATAACTGATCCATGATTCTTGCAGCCCTGTTAAATCCTATCTTAAAAGCTCGCTGGAGCATTCCGATAGATGCTTTTTCCTTCTCAATAATCAGTCTTCCGGCATCTGCAAAATATGCATCATTTTCATTACCTTCACTTCCGCCGGATCCTGATGCCGGATTTCCGGTAGGAATGGTATTCATATGCGTCTCTATATCCTGATTGTATGTAACATCGCCGTTATGTTCACGCAGATATTCTACTACCTGCTGTACTTCCTTATCTGTAACAAATGATCCCTGTACTCTGGCCGGTTTCTGATATCCTGACGGATAAAAAAGCATATCTCCTTTTCCCAGAAGCTTCTCTGCACCGTTCATATCTATAATCGTCCGGGAATCTACACCGGATGATACTGAGAATGCGATTCTCGAAGGCATATTCGCCTTAATAAGTCCGGTGATAACGTTAACTGACGGTCTCTGTGTCGCAAGCACCAGGTGGATCCCTGCGGCTCTCGCAAGCTGTGCCAGACGGCAGATTGCTTCCTCTACATCTCCCGGAGCTACCATCATCAAATCCGCAAGCTCATCAACAATAATAATGATCTGTGGCATAGGCTCCAGTTTATCGCCTTCTTCGGTCTGGACTCCAAGACTTTTGATCTTTTCGTTATATCCTTTCATATCTCTGACATTATATTTGGCAAATGCCTGATAACGTCTTGACATCTCTCCCACTGCCCAGTTCAGTGCGCCTGCCGCTTTTTTCGGATCAGTGACTACCGGAATCAGAAGGTGTGGAATACCATTATACACACTCAATTCTACAACCTTCGGATCGATCATGATCAGTTTTACTTCATTAGGGTCTGCCTTATATAAGACACTCATGATCAACGTATTGATACATACGGATTTACCAGATCCGGTAGCGCCGGCGATCAGTACGTGCGGCATCTTGGCAATATCTGCTACCACAGTCTTTCCGCCGATGTCCTTTCCTACTGCGAAAGATATCTTGGAAGAACTGTTCTTAAATTCCGGCGATTCCAGAAGATCACGGAGCATGACTGCACTGTTTTCTTTGTTCGGTACTTCAATCCCTACTGCCGCTTTTCCCGGAATCGGAGCCTCAATACGGATATCTGCCGCTGCAAGATTCAGTTTGATATCATCGGCAAGACCTACGATCTTACTGACTTTGACTCCCATTTCAGGCTGTAATTCATATCTTGTAACCGAAGGTCCACAACTTACATTGGTAATGGTAACTTTTACCCCAAAGTTCTCGAGTGTCTGCTGCAGCTTCATAGCGGTCTCTCTTAAATGCGCATCTGATTCTCCTCCGCCGCGTTTTCCTCTCTGAAGCAGAGATAACGGCGGATACTGATACTCTTTTTTCGGCTTTACAGAATCTGCGGCAACGCTTGCAGCAACATCTGCTACTTCATCTGCCATTCCTGCCGCCCCCATCTTCGGATTCTTACGTCTTGCAGGTTTTTCCTGTGTCTTTGGATCATTTTCAGATTCCGGAGTCTTCTGTTCCGGTTCATTCGTCATGTCTTCTTTTCCATAATCTGCCGGCTCAGGATCCGCACGGTGTATGATAAATTCCGGTTTCTCCGGTCCTTTTGCTGTCTTTGGATCGATTGGAAGTTCTCTTACTTCCGGAGATTTCTTAGCGATAGACGTATCGAAAGATACTCCTTCCACATGCTTGTCTCTCCGCCTGTGCATGCCGCTGTCTGCCGCAGCCGCAGCACGTTCCTTTTCACGTTGTTCACGCTGTTCCATGCGTTCACGTTTTCTGACTTCTGCATGCTCTTTATGTCTTCTTGCATCTTCTTTTGCCCTTGCATATGCTTTATCACTGCCGGCCTTCACACCTTTTAATGCAGACTTTCCTGTAATGATCACCAGACAGATGATCATAAGGATCACTGTGACAACATATGTTCCGGCTACACCGATTGCCGGCGTTAATACAGATGCCAGTCCCTTTCCGATCTTTCCGCCAAGTTCGTCCACGAGCTGCAGCAAAATTTCAGCAAGGAACAGCAAAAGCACTGCAATTACTGTCTTCATGTAAGCATACCGGTTGCCTTTATTAGACACCTGAAAAGATACCAGACCAAACAAAACGAATGGAATGATATAGGCCACGGCCCCGAATATCTCCCACAAAACTCCGGATACGGCATCTCCTAAAAATCCTGCAACACCAAAATTACTGATCAGAAGAATGATACTGACCGCAAGTGTTATCCATATCAGGATTTCATCCATCAGAAAACTATTACCGGACTTTGCGGTTCTGGTAGATCTGGTTGTTTTTTTTGTATTTTTCTTTGTTGTTTTTTTATTAGAAGTCGACTTTTTTGAAGTCGTACCTGTTTTTTTTCTGTTCGTCTTACTCTTTGTAGACTTCGCCGTCATGAAAACTCCCCCTTATGATGGCAATACTAATTATAATTATAGCATTTAGGGGAATTGCTGTCATTACACATTTTCGTTCTTTTTTTGATTTCTGTCACTGATCATTTCGTGCAATTTATTCAATGCATCACTTAATCCGCCTACAGCATCAATGAGTCCCTCTCTTACAGCATCCTTTCCTTCCAGAAGTGTCCCAACATCTTTGACCAGCTCTGTAGGGTTTAACATTAACTCTTCGATCCGCTCCTGCTTCATAGAAGAATGTTCTGACAAAAATCTTGTGATCCGGTCCTGCGTACGTATCATGTTATCGAGACTTTGCTGAACTCCGATAAACATCCCGTTAGACCGCACCGGATGTATCACCATTGTTCCGCTTGGCACGATAAATGAATAGTCGGCCGACACTGCCAGTGGTCCGCCGATCGAATGACTGCCGCCAAGCACCAGGGATACTGTAGGTTTACTCAAAGAAGCGATCATTTCTGCAATCGAAAGTCCCGCCTCTACATCTCCTCCAAGTGTATTCAGAAGAATCAGAAGACCATCAATCTTACTGCTGTCTTCGACTTCGGCCAGCATAGGAAGCAGATGTTCATACTTTGTGGCCTTTGTATTCCCGGATACCGCTTCATGTCCCTCAATTTCACCCACTATCGTAAGAAGTTTGATTCTGTGGTTGTCCCGGCTTCCTTCAAGATTCGCACTACCGGTTTCTTTTAATTCTTCTGTCGGCTCTGCACTTTTTTCTTTTTCTTTTTTCTCTTCGCTCATAAAAACACCTCCATACTTTTTATTAGTATGGAGGTGTTGCATACATTTTATTCATCCCAGTTGTGATATACATCCTGGACATCATCGTCATCATCCAGCATATCCAGCGTCTTCTGGATATTGGCAATGTCTTTTGGATCTGTCAGTTCTACATATGTCTGAGGGATCATTGTTACTTCTGCAGATACCATCGGGATTCCTGCTTCTTCCATTGCAAGACGTACCGCACTGAAATCATCAGGATCTGTCAGTACTTCAAAGCTGTCTTCTTCTTCTACAAAGTCCTCTGCTCCTGCATCCAGTACCTGCATCATCAGTTCATCTGCATCGCCTTCATATTCTTCTTTGTCAATCACGATCTGACCTTTCTTGTCGAACATGAATGATACACATCCAGGTGTTCCTACGTTACCGCTTCCCTTTGTGAATGCATTCTTTACATTAGATGCTGTACGGTTCTTGTTATCTGTAAGAGTTTCTACGATGATAGCTGTACCGTTCGGTCCGTATCCTTCATATGTAATGTGCTCATAGTTTGCTGCACTCATATCTCCGGATGCACGTTTGATATTTCTTTCAATTGTATCGTTTGGCATGTTGTTGGATTTTGCTTTTGCGATTACATCTCTCAATCTGCTGTTATTAGAAGGATCTGAACTTCCGCCTTCTTTTACTGCTACTGCGATCTCTTTACCGATCTTTGTAAAGATCTTTCCTTTGGCAGCATCATTTTTCTCTTTCTTATGCTTAATATTGGCAAATTTTGAATGTCCTGACATGTCTTTTACCTCTCTTTATCTATTTTGTTTTATCTTTTATAAAAATTGTATTATTACACACTTTATCTATTCTATCACGCTTCGGGAAGTTTTTCAATCTTAACTGTCTGAATTATATTATTATCTACCTGTAAAGCGGTAAAACGATATCCTTCATAGTCTACTACGCACTTTTCATCTTCACCCGGAATGTGTTCCAGTTCATCGATCAGAAAACCATTTAACGTCTCATAATCTTCTTTGTCGAATGTAACAGGAATGAGATCCTCCAGATCCTCAAGCTCTGTCAGGCCATTTGCGATCATGCTTCCGTCATTCTGCTTCTGGATCATCTCATCTTCTTCATCATATTCATCCAGGATATTTCCGACGATCTCTTCCAGAATATCCTCCATAGCAACAAGTCCGGACGTCTGGCCGTATTCATCCAGAACAATCACCATATGATTCTTTGTGGACTGCATCTCCTTAAATAAAGTATCGATGCTTTTGGTTTCAGGAATATATGTAACCGGACGGAGATATTCTTTCAATTCTTTCACCGGACAGCCTCTCTTTGATTCATCCAGATAACCGGATGTTGCATCTCTTAAATGGATAATACCTATGATCTCGTCAATATCCTCCTGATATACCGGGAACCTTGAAAATCTTTCATCCAGCATGAATTTTAATGCTTCTTCCAGAGACCAGTCTCCGTCAATTGCAACAATGTTCTTACGGTGGGTCATAATGTCTTTCGCATCTTTATCCATATAGCGGAAAATATTGCGGATCAGCGCTGCAGCTTCTTTCTGCATCTCTTCATCCATTTCATCTTCATGAAATATCTGTTTCATTCGTTGGAACAAACTTCCCTCTTCCATAATTAATTATCCTTAACTCCTTCTTCTATGTATGAAGCTCGAAACTGATTCGGATCGCCTCATCTACTTTGTTCATTATCTCTTCATCCAGATGACATACCAGATCTCTAAGTCTTTGTTTGTCGATCGTGCGGATCTGTTCCAGTAAAACCACTGAATTCTTTACAATATGATATCTTCTTGCATCGATTTCTACATGCGTTGGCAGTTTGGCCTTATTCATCCGGGATGTGATAGCGGCACAGATAACAGTTGGGCTGTGTCTGTTTCCCACATCATTCTGAATGATCAGAACCGGACGGATTCCTCCCTGTTCCGATCCCACCACCGGACTTAAATCTGCATAATAGATATCTCCTCGTTTCACCTGCACTTTGCTTCACACTCCGATTCTTAAGATATACTAAGTATTTCCTTTTTTCTCAGATGTATTCTGCAAAGTTTTACGATATCTACAGAACCTGCCACCGGCAGCTGCTGTACGAATGCACGGCAATTAAAAACTGTCTACCTGTTCTACGACTTCTCCGTGGCGGATATATTCTCTTGGAATACGTTTGTTCAATACACACACGAATTCATAATTAAATCTTCCGGAAAGCTCTCCCAGCGTATCAACTGACAGGAACTCCTTTCCGTCACGTCCGAATATTACAACTTTATCTCCAAATTCCACGTCCTCGATAGCTGTCACATCAACCATGAACTGATCCATACATACACGTCCGATGATCGGTGCTTTCTGCCCGTGGATCAGCACATATCCTTTATTAGACAGACTTCTTGGATATCCGTCTCCATAACCGACCGGAATCGTAGCCACTTTTGTCGGACGGGTTGTAACATACGTTCCGCCATAGCTTACAGGCTTTCCTTCTGTCAGCCATTTTACATGGGCAACATGACTGATAAGTTCCATTGCCGGTTTTAACGGAACCCGTTCTTTCTCTACTTCATCTGACGGATACATGCCATATGTAGTGATACCCGCACGTACAATATCCATATTCGCTTCTTTCAGATCAATGATACCTGCGCTGTTGGAGCAATGATAATACTGGAACGTAACACCTCTTTTTTTCAGTTCTTCTTTCATCCAGAGATATTTATCAAGCTGCTCATTGGTAAATGTCTTATCTGCTTCATCAGACTTGGAAAAATGTGTAAACATTCCTTCCATTACCAGGTTCGGCAGTTTACTGATCTTTGCGATTTCTTCGGCATTCTCCTCTGTAATCTGGAATCCCAGTCTTGCCATTCCAGTGTCAAGCTTAATATGTACATAGACTTTACAGCCCATGGCTTCTGCAAGCTCTGACACTTCTTTTGCCATCTCATAACTATAGACAGTCATACGTACTTCATTGCGGATCATCGTATCCCACTGATCCGGGAAAATGCATCCAAGAACCAATACCGGTTTCTTCAAACATGCATCTTTTAATAAAATAGCTTCATCCAGCGTAGCTACTGCATAACCCCAGATATAATCCTTGGGTTCCAGAAGCTTTGCAATCTGAACGGCACCATGTCCATAACCATCCATCTTGATGACTGCCATCATCTGTGTATCTTTCTGAATATTTTTCTTCATCATCTCTATATTATATTCAACCGCATCTAAATCGACTCTGGCTAAAACTCTTGTATAATGTTTCACTGCTATTCATCCTCCAGTTTCATTAATGCTTTACTGATATATTCTATCAGATCTCTTGCCATTACACTATATACGCCTTTTTCAAATTTTGCAAGGTCACCGGCCAAACCATGTACATATGTACCTAATCTGGCTGCTTTTTTCGTATCTTTTTCCTGCACCATAAAGCCTGCGATCACACCGGCCAGCACATCTCCCGAACCGGCTTTTGCCATCGCACTGTTCCCGGTAAGATTCAGGCAGATTTCATTTGCCTTATCTGCGATCAGTGTTCTGGAATCTTTTAATACACAGGTTACCTGATATCCGTCAGCGAATTTCTTCAGGATCTGTATCCGGTCTTCTCTAAGATCTTCCACAGGGATGCCTGTAAGTCTAGACATCTCTTTCATATGCGGCGTAAATATGAACTTCCGGTCTGCCAGCCGATCAAGAAGATCTTTGTTATCTGACAGAAGATTTAACCCGTCTGCATCGATCAGGCATGGAACATCCACGTACTCTATAACCGTCCGCAATAACTTCTCCGATGTTGTACTTCTTCCAATGCCGGAACCAATACACACACCGTCTGCCCACTTAAGAAGCTTTAGTACTTCTTCTTTATTAAATTCATCATAAGCCGTTATGATTGCTTCCGGCAGAAGTGTCTGCAATATCTCGCGGTTGTCCTTTGGTGTATAGATTCTGACAAGCCCGGCTCCTGTCATATAAGCCGCATGAGCATTC
Source organism: Dorea sp. BIOML-A1 (assembly GCF_009875615.1). Lineage (NCBI taxonomy): Bacteria > Bacillati > Bacillota > Clostridia > Lachnospirales > Lachnospiraceae > Dorea > Dorea sp. BIOML-A1. Next base: position 16,541 of record NZ_WWSA01000005.1, on the reverse strand, counting down.
AAATATGCTGCACCTGCCATACCCTTACTTCCAGCGATCACAAGAAGCCTTCCATAACTTCCCTTATTAGAATCTTCCGGTCTTTCCGGAAGCATTCTACGATATTCTTCTCTTCCAAAAGAATGGATCACATCTGCATCCTGTAATAACGGCTCATGCGAAATGCCAATCTCTGCTACTGTCACTCTTCCTGCATATGCTCTGCCCTGCGCCAGCTCAAGGCCGATCTTTTTCACCTCGAATGTCACTGTATCATCTGCGTGGAATGCACAACCAAGCACACATCCCGTAGAGGCTGAAAGTCCTGATGGGATATCTACTGCAAATTTTGTACCCTGCATCTGATTCATACGTTCAATCACCTGACGATATGTACCTTCAATCTTACGGCTCAGTCCGACTCCGAACACGGCGTCTATCACTATGCTGTAGCTGTTATCCTGCGGGATATCTTCCGTGATCTTACCACCACATTCTTTAAGACGTCTTATCTGTTCCCGTGTCTCCGGTGTACAATGCTCTGGATTGCCGACCAGATAAGTATCCACAGAACACCCCATATTCTTCAAGATCCTGGCGATGGCAAATCCATCTCCACCATTATTCCCTGATCCACATACCACACAGACAGAAGAAAGATCCAGATTCTCACTTTGCATCGTCTGTACACAGGCATTTGCTGCACGCTCCATTAATTCCAGTGATGCAATGCCCAGTTCCTGAATCGTGTACTGATCGGCAGCCTTCATCTGCGCAGCATTAACCAGAAGTTTCATATATTCATTCATCTCCCATCAGATATATCTCTGCAACAAAAGAACGTGTAAAAATATGTCCGTATTCCAGACTACTCCTACACGCTTTCTTGTATTATAGTTTATTTATGGTCCTCTTTGTAACGACTGATATTGTATGACAACTGCATCAGACTTTCTGACAGATGCACATTCTCAACAACAACATTATCCGGAAGGTTCAAATCTGTATGTGCAAAGTTCCAGATCGCACGTACTCCGTTCTCAACCAGCATATTCGCAACTTCAATTGCTTTCTCTTTCGGAATCGTCAGAACTGCAATATCAATCTCATTATTCTGAACGAACGTTTTAAGATCATCCATCATACGGATCGGAACTCCACGGATGGATACTCCCTGAAGTCTTGGATTCACATCAAAGATTCCTTTCAGAATGAATCCACGGTTCTCGAAGGCTGCATAATTAGCCAGTGCCTGCCCAAGATTACCTGCACCAATGATAATAATATTGTGGTCTTCTTCCAATCCTAATATCTTTCCAATCTCTGTGTATAAATACTTAACATTATAACCGTATCCCTGTTGTCCGAATCCTCCGAAATTATTAAGATCCTGACGGATCTGGGATGCTGTTACTTTCATCCGCTTACTCAGATCGTTCGAAGAAATCCGCTCTACACCATTTTCCAACAGTTCGCCCAAATATCTGTAATACCTCGGCAATCTTCTTATGACCGCACGAGAAATCTCTCTTTCTTCCAATGTTTTCACCCTTCCAATCATAGTCTAAAATAATTATATAAAATTGAAAGATTATTGTCAAACTATTGTTGAATTTTATGCAATTTCCGTTATAATAAAGTAGCATGTGTAAATGCATTTTGAGAATACCAACGTATCAATTATCCATAACTCAGGAGGAAATATATGATATTAGCATGTCACGGGATCCAGAAATCTTTCGGTGAACACCTCATCGTCAGAGATGGATCCTTCCATATAGAAGATCACGAAAAAGCAGCTCTTGTCGGACCGAACGGTGCCGGTAAGTCCACTCTGCTCAAAATGATTGTAGGCGAATCAGCCCCGGATGACGGCAACGTCATCCTGACAAAAGGTAAGACACTTGGCTATCTTGCCCAGCATCAAGAGATGCAAAGCGGTAATACGATCTATGAAGAAGTCCGCACCGCAAAGGCCGATATAATCGCTATGGAGCGCCGTATCCGCGAGATCGAGATGGAACTTAAGCATCTCTCCGGCGACGCCCTGAACGACCGTCTGGAAACTTACAACCGCCTTACGGCCGCTTTCGAACGTGAGAACGGCTATTCTTGCGAAAGTGAGATCACCGGTGTGTTAAAGGGACTTGGATTTACGGAAAATGATTTCACCAAACCCGTCGACACTCTCTCCGGAGGACAGAAAACCCGTGTATCTCTCGGCAAGCTTCTGTTAACGAAACCAGACATTTTGCTTCTTGATGAGCCAACCAACCATCTGGATCTGAATTCAATTGCATGGCTTGAATCCTATCTTCTAAACTATCAGGGAGCTGTGCTGATCGTGTCTCATGACCGTTATTTTTTGAACAAAGTTGTCACTAAAGTTCTTGAAATCGAGCTTGGAGAACTTCGTACTTATATGGGAAATTACAGCGACTATGCAGCAAAGAAGCAGCAGCTTCGCGACATACGCCTGAAGGAATATCTTAACCAGCAGCAGGAAATCAAGCATCAGGAAGCGGTTATCGAAAAGCTTCGTTCTTTCAACCGCGAAAAATCCATCAAACGTGCCGAAAGCCGCGAAAAGATGTTGGAAAAGATGCAGACCATCGAAAAACCGATAGAAGTTAATACAGATATACATCTGAAACTGGAACCATCCTGTGTAAGCGGCAATGATGTTCTGACTATTGAACATTTAAGCAAATCTTTCCCCGGACAGGAACTTTTTACAGACGTTAATCTCGAGATCAAACGTGGTGAACATGTCGCAGTAATCGGTGATAACGGAACAGGAAAGACTACGCTTCTTAAGATCTTAAACCGAGTGGTATCTGCTGATTCCGGTACTTATACACTTGGCTCCAATGTTAAGATTGGCTACTACGATCAGGAACATCATGTCCTTCATATGGAGAAAACAATTTTTGACGAGATTTCCGATGATTATCCGACTCTTACGAATACGGAAATCCGGAATGTGCTTGCAGCATTTCTTTTTACCGGTGATGATGTCTTCAAACAGATCAGTTCTTTGAGCGGTGGGGAACGCGGACGTGTATCTCTTGCGAAACTGATGCTCTCTGAAGCAAATTTCCTGATCCTCGACGAGCCGACCAACCACTTGGACATCGCATCCAAAGAAATCCTTGAGAATGCTTTGAATGATTATACCGGCACTGTACTTTATGTCTCTCATGACCGTTATTTCATCAATCAGACTGCATCACGGATTCTGGATCTTGTCAATCATACATTTGTAAATTATATCGGAAATTATGACTATTATCTGGAGAAAAAAGAAGAACTCACTACTGCATATGCCGGAGAAGCCTCTACACCTTCATCCGTTTCAGATAACAGTACAGACAAGAATGTATCCGAGTCAAAACTCAGCTGGCAGGAGCAAAAGGAAGCCCAGGCAAGACTTCGCAAACGTCAGAATGAACTAAAAAAGACTGAAGAACGTATCGGCGAACTGGAAGACCGTGATAGTGAGATCGATGCCCTGATGATTCAGGAAGATATCTTCACCAACTCTGTAAAATGCCAGGAACTTGCAAAAGAAAAAGCCGCAATAGCGGAAGAATTAGAAGAATTATACATGAAATGGGAGGAATTAGCGGAAGACGCTTAAACGCCTGATTTATAACTTTTTAACCCGCTCCAGAAGCTTCTGGGGCGGGCTTTTATATTGCCATGCATTCGTAAGGAGCTGCCGGTGGCAGGTCCTGTAGATATATATTATCTATTTTAATTTTTCAGCAATTGCCTTAATAAATCCTTCGCTGTTCAATACGGTTGGATTTTCCAGTGTCGTGATCAATGCCAAATCTTTCGTCATCTTACCTTCTTCAATGGTATCAATGGTTGCTTTTTCAAGCTTATCTGCGAATGCTGCCAATTCGGCATTTCCATCCATCTCACCACGTTTTCTAAGAGCACCTGTCCATGCAAAAATTGTAGCTACAGAGTTTGTAGAAGTCTCTTCCCCTTTCAGATGCTTGTAATAATGACGTTGTACAGTTCCATGAGCTGCCTCATATTCATAATTTCCATCCGGTGATACCAGAACAGATGTCATCATTGCAAGAGAACCAAATGCGGAAGAAACCATATCACTCATTACATCTCCGTCATAGTTCTTACATGCCCAGATATATCCGCCTTCTGATTTCATAACTCTTGCAACCGCATCATCGATCAAAGTATAGAAATATGTAATTCCGGCTTCTTTGAACTTCTCGGCATAATCTTTGTCAAAGATTTCCTGGAAAATATCTTTGAATGTATGGTCATACTTCTTAGAGATCGTATCTTTTGTTGCGAACCACAGATCCTGCTTTGTATCCAATGCATAATTAAAGCAGCTTCTCGCAAAGCTTTCAATAGATCCGCATAAGTTATGCATTCCCTGTGCAACACCCGGTCCTGCATAGTTGTGTACCAGTTCCCTGGTCTCTGTGCCGTCTTCTGCCGTGTATACCAGTTCTACTTTTCCAGGTCCAGGAATCTTCATCTCTGTATTTTTATATACATCTCCATATGCATGTCTTGCAATAGTGATTGGTTTTTTCCAGTTTTTTACACATGGCTCAATGCCTTTTACAACAATCGGTGCACGAAATACAGTTCCGTCAAGTATTGCACGGATCGTTCCGTTCGGACTCTTCCACATTTCTTTCAAATCATACTCTTTCATACGTGCCGCATTCGGTGTGATTGTTGCACATTTTACTGCAACTTTATATTTCTTGGTTGCATTAGCAGCATCGATTGTTACCTGATCATCTGTCTCATTTCTATGTTCCAGACCCAGATCATAATATTCTGTGTTCAGTTCAATATATGGCTCCAGAAGATCTTCTTTGATCATCTTCCAGAGAATTCTTGTCATCTCGTCTCCGTCCATCTCTACGATCGGTGTTGTCATTTTAATTTTTGCCATGGTATTTGTCTCCTTTCTATCTGTTCGCGGCATCTTTTATTATTCTTCCAGATGCAGATTTTCCATCACGTGTAATATATGTTCATTTGCAAGCTGTTCTGCTTTTGCCGCATCTTTTGCCTTGATTGCTTCCAGGATTTCTCTGTGTTCTTCTATTGATTTCTCGGCACGCTCCGGTGCTTCAATAGACATCGTCCTGGCAAGCTGTACATACTTGTGAAAATCTGTTAATACATGTTCCAGGATCCTGCTGTTGGATGCCTCATACAATATCTTATGAAACTTACCATCCATTTCTGACATCTGTTCAATCTGTCCGGATCCCTTCTTATGCAAATGAAATTCTGACAGAAGAATCACTTCTTCCAGTTCTTCAATCTGCGCATCCGTAATATATTTCGTTGCCCAGTTGGCACACAGCCCTTCCAGTTGCGAACGTATCTTATAGATATCTTTCACATCTTTTCTGGTAATGGCTGTCACATACGCACCTTTATTCGGAATGATCGTAACCAGTCCTTCTAACTCCAATTGTCTTAAGGCTTCTCTTACCGGTGTTCTGCTTACCCCCAGTTCTTCACCGATTGTTACTTCCCTTAATTCTTCATGATTTTTATATACCCCATTCAGAATATCTTCCCGCAGATGCCGGAACACTCTTCCTCGTAAGGATCTGTCCTGATATTCTTCCATTAAAAACACCTCTGCTATATCAATTCCACACCAATTCTCTTACAGTTTTCGTCGATAACTCTGATCAACTCATCGTCTGTAAGAACGGTTACTCGTCCTTCTTCATACTGCTTATCTACCCATTCTTTTACAGAACTTACAAGTTCTGAGTTCTTATCTACTTTCTTGTCCTCCGGCAGCTTAAAATATGTATTGATCCAGTGTGCAATACCTGCAAGTCCGGATGTGTTAGATATTGCAACAAGCGGAGGACGGTTCAGGAATTTTCCGGTATCAAATACGTTGTAGATCTCTTCATTCTTCAATAAACCATCTGCATGGATTCCAGCCCTTGTTACATTAAAGTTCTTACCAACAAAAGGTGTTCTTGAAGGAATATGATATCCGATCTCTTTCTCATAATAATCTGCAAGCTCTGTGATAACTGTTGTATCCATCCCATCCAGTGTGCCACGAAGCTGTGCATATTCGAACACCATCGCTTCCAGTGGTGTATTACCGGTACGCTCTCCGATTCCAAAAAGTGAACAGTTCACACCGCACGCACCATAAAGCCATGCTGTCGATGAATTGCTGACTGCCTTATAGAAATCATTATGTCCGTGAAATTCGATCAGTTCGCTTGGAACACCGGCATGTACTCTGAGTCCATAGATGATTCCCGGAATAGATCTTGGTATTACAGCTCCCGGATAGTTGACCCCGTATCCCATGGTATCACAGACACGGATCTTGACCGGAATCTTATACTCATCCATCAATTTCATAAGTTCCAGACAGAATGGAATGACGAATCCATAGATGTCGGAACGTGTGATATCTTCCAGATGACATCTCGGGCTGATTCCTGTCTCAAGACATTCTCTTACGATAGACAGATAATGTTCCATTGCCTCACGTCTTGTCATCTTTAGTTTATAGAATATATGATAGTCCGAACAGCTTACCAGAATACCAGTCTCTTTCATTCCGATCTCTTTCACCAGTTCGAAATCTTTCTTGCTCGCACGGATCCAGCTTGTTATCTCCGGGAATTTATAATCCTTTTCCATGCATTTGTAGACTGCGTCTCTGTCCTTTTTACTATAGAGGAAGAATTCACACTGTCTGATCTTTCCCTTCGGACCACCCAGACGATGAAAATAATCATATAATGTTACGATCTGCTCAGTACTGTACGGGGCACGTGATTGTTGGCCATCTCTGAATGTTGTATCTGTGATCCAGATCTCATCCGGCATACAATGCGGAACAATTCGGTCATTGAATGCGATTTTCGGAATCTCGTCATAATGGAACAGATTACGAAATACATTCGGTGTCTTCACATCCACCAACGGGTACATGTGCTCTTCCAGTTGCAATAAATTTGTATGATCATCCAGGTATACTTTCCTGTTTTCCATTTTCCATCGCCTGCTTTCTAAAATATTTTTTCGTAGTAAAGTACTAAATTCAACATGTATAATTGTATACAATAATACATGTGTTGTCAAGTTCTATTATGGATATTTATTCAAAAAAAATGATTATGGGGATTCCATAATCATTTTTTATATATTATTAATAAAGTTTTGCGTTAACTTCTCTTGGACTTAAGCCCTCGTCTTCTAAGGCTTTCATAATCTGGTGTTTGTGTTCGGTTCCGAATGCTTCCAGAGTGATTCGAAGTTCTACTGCTGCGTTTCGGTTGGTACTTACGAACTGGTTATGCTCCAGTTTGATTACATTACCATTTGCTTTGGCGATTGTAGCTGCAACGCGTACCAGTTCACCCGGCTTGTCCGGAAGAAGTACAGATACAGAGAAGATTCTGTCTCTCTGGATCAGTCCGTGCTGTACGATCGAGGACATTGTAATCACATCCATATTACCACCACTTAAGATGGATACGACTTTCTTTCCTTTCAGATCAAGCTGTCTGAGCGCCGCTACTGTCAGAAGGCCTGAATTTTCTACGATCATCTTGTGATTCTCTACTACATCGAGGAATGCACCGATCAGATCATCATCTGCAACTGTAATAACTTCATCTATATTCTTTTCTGCATATGGGAAGATCTTTTCTCCGACACGTTTTACAGCTGTACCATCAGCGATCGTATTGGCACTTGCAAGTGTTACCGGATGTCTTTCTTTCAATGCCTCTGTCATGCTTGCAGCGGCAGCCGGTTCTACACCGATTACTTTGACATTCGGATTCAGCATCTTGGTAAGTGTCGAAACTCCTGTGATCAGACCGCCGCCACCGATTGGTGCGAGAATATAATCTACGTCCGGAAGTTCTTCAAAGATTTCCATTGCAATACTTCCCTGTCCCGTTGCAACATCCAGATCATCGAAAGGATGTACGAATGTGTATCCTTCTTCTTCTGCAAGTTTCATTGCATATGCACAGGCATCATCATAGACATCTCCGTGTAATACGACTTCTGCTCCATAGCTCTTTGTACGATTTACTTTGATCAATGGTGTAACTGTCGGCATAACTACCGTTGCCTTGCAGCCGAATTTCTTTGCTGCATATGCCACGCCCTGTGCATGGTTACCTGCAGACGCAGTTACAAGACCTTTCTTTCTGTCTTCTTCGCTCATTGTACTGATCTTGTAATATGCACCACGTACTTTATAAGCACCTGTATACTGCATATTCTCTGGTTTCAGATAGACATCAGCACCTGTCTGTTTGCTTAAGTATTCACTGTATACCAGCTTAGTTGGCAGGGTTACTTCTTTTACGATTGCACTCGCCTGTTTGAATTTTTCTAATGTTAACATCTCGTACTTCCTCTCTTCCTCTTATTCGTTTTCTGAAACCTCTTCTGAAGCCTCATCATCTTTCGGTCTTTCGAATAACGCATTCACGAAATCATCTGCATCAAATTTCTGCAAATCGTCAATAGTCTCTCCCACACCGATATATTTTACCGGAACGCCCAGCTCTGCATGGATGGCAACTGCGATTCCTCCTTTTGCGGTTCCATCCATCTTTGTCAAAACGATCCCTGTAATCTCTGCCACATCGTTGAATTCCTTCGCCTGCTGCAGGGCATTCTGTCCTGTTGTTGCATCCAGAACAACCAATGTCTCTCTGTATGCCTCAGGGAATTCCCGGTCAATGATCTTATTCATCTTTCTGAGTTCTTCCATCAGATTCTTTTTATTGTGCAGACGTCCGGCTGTATCGATCATCAGCACATCTGCATGCCGCGCCTTTGCTGCCGCAACAGCATCAAACACAACCGATGCCGGATCAGATCCCTCCTGTCCGCCGATCAGCTCTGCCTGCGAACGGTTCGCCCATTCTTTTAACTGTTCTCCGGCCGCCGCACGGAATGTATCGGCCGCTGCAATTACAACTTTCTTATTCTCTGCACGAAGCTTTCCTGCAAGCTTTCCGATCGTTGTAGTCTTTCCTACACCATTGACACCGATTACCATCACTACGGATGTGCGGTTTTCAAATTCATATGCTGTTTCTCCGATGTCCATCTGTTCTTTGATACTTTCGATCAGAAGTTCCCGGCATTCCATTGGTTCTTTGATGTGTTTTTCTTTTACTTTTGCCTTCAGATCATCCAGAATATCATATGTTGCCTGTACACCAAGATCTCCCATGATCAGAACCTCTTCCAGCTCCTCGTAAAAGTCATCATCGATACGGGAGAATCCGTGAAAGATGCTGTCCATTCCTGATACAATATTGTCTCTGGTCTTACCAAGACCGGCAACCAGTTTTTCAAAAAATCCCATATCTTCCTCCTATTTATCCAGTTCATTTTCAAGCAGGCTGACAGATACCAGTGTAGATACACCTTTTTCCTGCATAGTGATACCATACAGTCTGTCTGCCGCCGTCATTGTTCCACGTCGATGTGTGATTACTATGAACTGCGTATACTTTGTTAACTTGTGCAAATATTGTGCAAAACGGTCTACGTTATTATCATCCAGTGCCGCTTCGATCTCATCCAGCAGACAGAACGGTGACGGCTTCAGATTCTGGATCGCAAAAAGAAGTGCTATCGCTGTCAATGCTTTTTCTCCACCGGACAACTGCATCATATTCTGCAGCTTCTTTCCAGGCGGCTGGGCAATGATCCGGATACCCGCCTCCAGAATATCCTCATCTTCCATAAGTTCCAGCGTTCCTTTTCCGCCTCCGAACATTTCCTTGAATACCTGATCGAACTCGGCTGCAATTCTGGCGAACTGCTCTTTGAACTGCTTACGCATGGCATTATCAAGTTCCTCGATAATCTGTTCCAGTGTTTCGGCTGCTTCTACCAGATCATCATGCTGGCCTTTCAGGAATTCATAACGCTCGGATACACTTTTATATTCTTCTATCGCATTAACATTGACATTACCCAGTGCACGGATCTCACCTTTTAACTCCTGGATCCGTCTCTTCATATCTGCAAGATCGGTCAGGTTCGGATTCCTAAGTTCTTTTGCGTGATTCAGTGTGAGTTCATATTCCTCCCACATATAATTAATCTGCTTTTCAGAAGCTTCTTCGTACCCTTCCCTCTGACTTTCCAGACGATAAACCTCTTTATCAAGATCTGTCATATGTTTTGAGATCTCTTCACGTTTTTCGAAAAATGATTTGTGCCGTTTATTCAATTCCTCACGTTCTCTTTTTGAACGTTCAATCTGAAGTTTGATTTCATCAAACAGATCCCCGGAATTATCAATTGTTGTTTTCAATTCCTGGATCTTCTTCTCTTTTTCGGCAATTTCCTGAGAATTTCCACCCTTATTCTTTGTCAGTTCTTCCAATTCTGCCCGGAATTTATCCATCTCTTCACGGATACGGATAATATTTTCCGTAATAAATGTATACTTCTGCTCTAATCCTGCATATTCCAGATGAATCTGTTCTGATTTTCTGGTCTTAAAGCTTTCCTTTGCGTGGATCTCTTCCAGCTCTTTTTGTTCTTTCTCAATGTTGATATTCAGATCATTTTCCAGACTTTCTGACGTATCCAGTTCTATATTAATAGACTCCTGATTGTCCATTATCTCGTTGATCTGTGTATCCAGTTTTGCAGCTTCATTTCGCAGATTATCGAATTGTTGTTTGAAGCTCTGGATCTTTGCAGATGACTGATCTGCATTCATCTTTGCGGTATTCTGTACGACATACGCTTTCTGAAGCTCTGCACTGATTGCGTCAGTCTTTTCATAATACCCTGCGCGTTCATCTTTCAGGCCACAGATCTGCTGTTCCGTCTCCGTCATCTCCTGTTTTAATTTCTGAACGGTCTTTTCAAACTCTTCGATTTCTCTTCGTCTGCTCAGAAGATTACTGGAATTCTTAAATGCTCCACCGGTCATGGAACCACCCGGATTGATCAGTTCCCCTTCCAGTGTAACGATACGGATTGACTGGTGGTATTTTCTTGCGATCATTGTTGCATGATCAATATGATCTACTACCAGTGTTCTTCCCAGCAGATAATCTGCGAGAGTTTTATATTTATTCTCTACCTGAACCAGTTTGTTGGCTGTTCCGACAACTCCCGGTTCTTTAAGTGCTTCCGGACGATTGATCCCGGAATTCGCACGGATTGATGTTAAAGGCAGGAATGTTGCACGGCCGAACTTATTCTTCTTCAGGAAATTGATCATACGTTTTGCCGTATCTTCATCCTCGGTTACGATATTCTGGATATTACCGCCAAGTGCGGTCTCAATAGCAATCTCATAGTCTTTTTCAACCTTTACGATATCTGCTACTACACCCAGAAGTCCCTTCTCACGGTCCTTATTATCCATAACTTTACGAATACTGTTACCGTATCCGTCATAACGTTCTGTAATATTCTTAAGGGATTCCAGTCTTGACTGCTCCCGGTGGAAAGCAGACTGACCAATCTGTAATTTCTGAGACTCTCTGGATATCTGCGCCTGTAACGTCTTAATGTTACTTTCATATTCTTTATTTTCATTGTTCAGGGCTATGATCTTGTCTGAGATAACTTTTAATTCCATCTGATACTTGTTCAGATTTTCATTTTCTTCTGCAATCTCACTGTCATTAGCAAGGATCTCTCGGTTGATCTGCGACTTTCTAACCTGGATCTGTTCCATCATCGTATCAAATTTCTGGATCTGAGCTTTCGTAGATGCTCTGTTATTCAGTATCTCCATGATATGATTCTTCTTTTCATCAACGGATCCGGTAATCTGCGCTATCTTCGCCTGTAATTCCGTCAGTTCATTCTTAATCTGATCTTCTTCCGACTGTTTTTCTTCCATCTGTTTTACAATGGAAACTTTCTCCGTCTGAAGTTCTTTCATCTGTCCTTCACGGACATCCATCTCGGAATCAATCACGCTGGCCCGCTGTTCGAAATGTTCATCGTTCATCCGTGCACTGTGAATCTGTTCCTTTAACAGTGCGATCTGGTTCTCTAACTGCTGCTTCAGAATCGTCGTCTCATTTAATTGACGGTTAGCCTTTTCGACAGAAGCGTCAATCACTTCCACCTGTTCTTCAATCGCCTCATATTCCGTCTTCGTATCCGCATATTGTCTGGTTGCTTCTTCAAGCTCCCCTTTTGTAATACGAAGCTTCTCTTCCAGCCCCCGAATCTGATCTCGGATACGTTCCATTTCCAGCAGGAACATGTTGATATCGTATGTTTTTAATTCTTCCTTCCGTTTCAGATACTCCCTCGCCTTTTCAGACTGACGTTCTAACGGCCCAACCTGCTTTTCCAGCTCAGACAGAATATCATTGACACGGACCAGATTCTGGCGTTCATCTTCTAACTTTTTGACCGACATACTTTTTCTTCGTTTGAATTTGACAATTCCTGCTGCTTCATCAAAAAGCTCTCGCCTTTCATCCGGCTTACCACTTAAGATCTTATCAATCTGTCCCTGTCCGATAATCGAATACCCTTCTTTTCCGATACCTGTATCATAGAAAAGTTCATTTACATCTTTTAATCTGCATGCTCTTCCATTGATCAGATATTCGCTTTCTCCGGAACGGTATAGCTTTCTTGCTACCGTAACTTCTTCGTAATCAACCGGAAGCTTATGGTCTGAATTGTCCAGAGTGATCGCCACCGATGCATAACTAAGCGGCTTTCTGTTCTCAGTACCGGAAAAAATAACATCCTGCATGTTGCCGCCTCTTAACTGCTTCACACGCTGTTCCCCAAGCACCCATCTGACCGCATCTGCTACGTTACTTTTTCCACTTCCGTTCGGACCGACAATGCCGGTGATTCCATTATGGAATTCGAATTTAATTTTATTGGCAAATGATTTAAATCCCTGCACTTCTATGCTTTTTAAATACATTCCACACCTACTTTATATTCTTTTCATGCAGTTTCAAAATGCTGATATATGCAGCCTCCTGCTCTGCTGCTTTCTTCGTCCGGCCTTCTCCGACTCCGTATTCTTCTTCTCCGATATGTACCGCAACACGGAAAATCTTATTATGATCCGGTCCCTCTTCACCAATCAGATGATACGAGATTACTTCTTTAAAATTCGCCTGCACGATTTCCTGCAGGATAGTCTTGCTATCAAAAAAGAGTTTCTTGTTCTCCAAATCTTTCAAAATAAATCGATGTATAAACTCTTTTGCATTAGCAAAACCACCATCAAGATAAATTGCTCCGATCAGAGCCTCCATTGCATCCGATGTTACAGATTCTCTCTTTCGTCCTCCGGTAGCATCTTCTCCTTTACCAAGCAAAAGGTATTCGCCAAGATCCAGATCTCTTGCACAGAATGCCAACGCCGGTTCACATACCATACTTGCCCTCGTCTTCGTAAGTTCCCCTTCCGGAAGCTTCGGATTATTGTGAAACAGGAATTCGCTGGACACCAGTTCAAGGACCGCATCTCCCAGAAATTCCAGACGTTCATTACACTCATACTTTGGCAGATGCTTTTCGTTGGCATAAGAGCTGTGAATCATCGCCTTTGTAAACAGGGTAAAGTCATCAAATTTGTAACCAATCTTTCCTTCTAATTCTTTAAGGTCTTTGCTCATTGTAAACTCCATCCTAAAGAACGAAAAAAGCCCCTGGCAGGGCTCTTTCGTTCTTTTTATATCTGCCTAGTTATTATTTGTTGCATTCTTGATCTGCTCAACAGCATCTCCAACTGTAGAGATCTGCTCAGCGTCATCATTATCAATCTCAATGTCAAATGTTTCTTCTATTCCCATAATAATCTGGAAGATATCAAGGGAGTCTGCTCCCAGATCATCTACAAATGTTGTGTCCTCTGTAATATCATTCACTTCTACATTTAATACATCAGCGATGATTTCTTTTAATTTTTCAAGTTCCATATCAAATCTCCTTTTCTCATCATAATTAGTAATATATTATTCAGCGGATTTTTGCTCCGATTGAATACTTTCTTTGATCTTTTCATTAATTTTCTGCTTTTTAAATGTCACACATTGGATCAGTGTATTGCTGACTTCTTTTGCTTTCGAGCTTCCATGTGTCTTTACGACCAGACCGTTTAATCCAAGCAATGGTGCACCGCCATACTCACTTGCATCAAATGACTTTAAAGTTGTTTTTAACGCCGGTTTGATAAGCAATGCTCCGATCTTGCTTCTGAGTGTGGACATCAGTCCTTCTTTTACCTTACTGATCAGTACCGCTCCGACACCTTCATATAGCTTAAGGATTACATTGCCCGAAAATGCTTCTGTCACAATGACATCAGCCTGTCCATGCGGAATCTCTCTTGCTTCTACACTTCCGATAAAATTCAGTTCTTTTTCTTCTTTTAAAAGAGGGAACGTCTCCTTTACCAGTGCATTACCTTTTTCTTCTTCTGCTCCGATATTTACAATCCCAACTTTCGGATTCTTAATACCAACTACATGTTCCATATAGATAGAACCCATCTTAGCAAACTGAACCAGATGTGAGGCTCTGGCATCTACATTCGCTCCACAGTCGATCAGAAGTGCTACACCCTTCTCTGTCGGGATCAGTGACGCAAGTGGTGGCCGCTCTACACCTTTGATCCTTCCAACGATTACCTGTCCACCTACCAGAATTGCTCCGGAACTTCCGGCAGATACAAATGCATCAGCCTTTCCTTCCTTTACCATCTTCATTCCGACTACGATGGAAGAGTCTTTCTTTCTTCTGATCGCATTCACCGGAGGTTCGGCAGTTTCTATAACTTCGGTTGTATTCACAACTTCCAGTCTGTTCTTATCATAAGTGTACTTCTGTAATTCAGCATTCACCATATCTTCTTTGCCAAGCAGATATACTTTTATGTCCTGTTCACGTCCAAGGGCATCGACTGCCCCTTTTACCATCTCACCCGGTGCATTGTCCCCGCCCATAGCGTCCAATGCGATCACCGTAATTTCTGACATATTTCTTCCTCCTAATATTACTGAATTTATTCTACTAAACATCCATGCAAAAATCAATATTTTCAAAAATATTTATCAGAAGTTTGATAATATATGATCCGGTTGGTATAATACCTTTTATCATCAAAATTAGATATGGAATTATAGAAAGAAAGGGATCAATAAATGGATTATTATAAGAGAGCTCTTGAACTCAACGATGAAACCATAAAAAACAGACGTTACTTTCATATGAATGCAGAGGCCGGTCTTCATATGCCAATGGCCTGCGTATATGTAATGGACAAATTAACCGAATATGGATTGGTGCCTTCGAGGTGCGGAGAAGGTGTGACTGCTACTGTCGGAAATGGCGGTAAAGTCTTATTATTACGTGCGGACATGGATGCCCTCCCAATGCCGGAAGAAAGTGGACTTCCATTTGCCTGCCCGACCGGAAAAGAAGCACATGCCTGCGGACATGATTTTCACGCTGCCATGTTACTGACCGCTGCAAAAATGCTAAAAGAAAATGAGGCCGAGTTAAAAGGCACAGTCAAATTTATGTTCCAGCCTGCGGAAGAAACATTCGAAGGCAGTAAAAATATGATAGAACATGGTATCCTGGAGAATCCGAAAGTAGATGCGGCACTGGCCTATCATGTATCTCCAGGGCAGATGCCGGTTGGAATCTACATGTATAACAGTACAGGAACTATGATGTACTCCGTTGACGGTTTTCATATCGAAATCAAAGGAAAGGGAGCACATGGTGCCTATCCTCAGAATTCCGTTGATCCGATCAATATTGCAGCCCATGTATATTTTGCACTGCAGTCTGTAATCGCCCGTGAGACAGATCCTTCCAAAGCCTGTCTTATGACCGTCGGTAAATTCCAGGCCGGAACCGTCGCCAATATCATTCCTGATACTGCCGTTCTCGAAGGAACTATTCGAACGAACGATAAAAATTCCAGAGAACTTCTGGTACGAAGAATGAAGGAAACGGCAATCCGGACAGCCGAAACTTTCGGAGGAACAGCCAAAATCACTATGATCTCGGAAGTACCGCCTCTGATCTGCAATCCGGAATTTACCGAACAGATCGTCGGCTTCATGAAGGAACTGGATATTCCGAAACTAACCCCTTACCCAGGCATATCCGCAAGTGCTTCTGAAGATTTTGCAAATATTGCAGAACAGGTACCATCCGCTTTCATGTATCTGTCTGCCGGATATATGGATGATCGCGGGAAGTATTCTGCACATAACCCAAAGGTACAGTTTAATGAGGATGTGTGTCCGATCGGGGCTGCGTGTCTGGCACACTGTGCGACCCGTTATTTAAATTGATTTGGGATTTAATTTAGAAGGCATGACTACCCGGACCTGCATAAAAAGTAGAAAGCCGTTCCTGTTCAGGTTCCGTCGGTGGGAAATACTAAAGCGTCAAAATTATGCTAAAAACGGGCTCCCGAAATTTGCAACTCGCCATTCGGCTCAAACAGGCAAATTTCGAAAACCCAACGCATAATTTTGACGCTTAACTAT